>DATEGR010000308.1:0-8682 GCA_035279985.1 Verrucomicrobiia bacterium | reverse complement strand
GTCCAGGACCTGGTTGAAGATGTGGTTCAAGTCGAGCGCGTTGCCGATAGGCACGGCAAAGAAGGCGTAGCGCGCTACAACCAGATTGTTCGGCCCGTAGGGCTGGTCCGGATGTTGCAGCACCCCCACCCACTCCGGATCGCCTTTTTCGTACACATAATTGGTCACACCACCATTGACGATGGGAAGACCATTATTGCCAAGTTCCGGCACCCAACCGTTCGCGTCATCCAGGCCATTCCGGTTCAAGTCCAGGTAGAAACGGTTTTCCATGGTGCGGGTGACGAGGTTGCTCATATATACCGGCACGCGCGGGAGGTAATACAAATTGGCCATCAACTGCAAAAAGTCATTGCCGCTGACAGGTCCTCCACCCAACGCCTGGGTATAATAGTAATTGACATTGGTATAGCTGGCATAACCCGGACCCGCATTTTGAAAGCCATTCGGATTGATGTAATTGGTCGAGACCAGCAAACTGAAGTTGTAGGGATTGTTGTTGGCGAGGAGGTTGGCCACGATTTGCCCCTCGGCGCTGGCCAGCGCGTCGTCGGCGGCCAGCCGCGCGGAAGCGCTGTCGGTGCTGGTGGTCACCGCGCCGCGTTCGCGCCGGCTGATGGCCAGAAACGTGAGGGCCATGAACGTCACCACCGCCAGCAAAATCAACGTGATGACCAAAGCCACGCCCCGGGCGTGACGCGTGACAGGTGACGGGTGACAGGAATGCCCGCCTTCGCTCCGCTTCGGCGCGGCAAGCGCCGAACGTGACGCGTTGTTCTTCTCGTCACTTGTCACTCGCCACATGTCACATTTTAGTTTCATTGGTATACCGCCGGGTCAACGTTGCGAATCGCCACGCGCTGGCGGAACAGATGCACCTGCCCGACGTGGTTCGACAAATAATTCATCTGGGCCGCGCCGCTGAGACTTTCGGCGCGCTGGAGCGTGGTGTCTTCCAGCACACCCATCTCCACCTCCACGGACGCCGGCACCACGTTGCTGGACATGTACAAAACCGACGGGTCGCCCGGGGCAAAAAGATATGGCGGATACACCGTCACCGCATTGGTGAAAGCGGCGTTGGTCGTGACGGTCAGGCTGTTGGTAATCCAGCGGCCATTGGCGTCGAACGCGCGCACGCGCAGATCCACCACCCCATCGGCCAAATGGCTCCAGGGCGGGGAATTGACGAATGAATTTGTGATAAAATTGACGTAGAGCCACCAGGGATCCGTGGCCTGCACGTTCGTAACCATGTAAAAGCGGTAGAGCGGATACAACGTGCCGTCCGTCGTGTTGGTGCTCACCACGTAACCCGTGGCCACCCAACTGCGCTGCCCATTGAGGTTTTGACGGCTCAGGCTGAAAAAGCTTTCCAGCACGTTGGTCCGCAATTGGCTGCTGGCGGTCAGCCCTTGCAGCAAGGGCGATACCGGCGATGCCGGCAACGTGTAGGACCCGAAGTTTGTGACTGCGGAATAAAAATTCACGGCATCGGAATCCGAAGGCGTCATGGTCGCCAGATCACTCGTGATCAGACCCATCGCCAGGCGGCCGGATTCGAGGATGTCGGTCTGGGTGAGGCTGGCGCGAAAGGCGTTCTGGGTGCTGTTGAAGACCGTCATCAGCGCCAGCACGATGAGCGACAGCAAGGCCAGCGTCACCAGCATCTCGACCAGGGTAAATGCCAACCGGCCGGAGGGACGAGTTACACGAGTCCCTGACAACAAACCCGGAATGGAATGGGGACTCGCATAGCTCGCCCCTCCGAAGGCATCATCCGCGCGTCGTCCGCAGACTCTGGACTCCGTAAAGGGGCGTGGCCCCCACGGGGCTTTACGCTCTGGACTCTGGACTCTGGACAGATTTTTCATGGCACGCTGGTGAACGTTTGCGGCTGAAAAAAATAGAGCAACTCTTTGTTATCGTAATCGCTGGTTTTAACCATTTGCCCGGCGACCGCCGTGCGAAATGTATGGCGGCCATTGCCCGTGGTGCCGTTGGGCAACAACGGCCAGAGAAACGTCAGCCGCAGCTCCCGCAAATTGGCGGCTAATTGCGTCGGATAGGAATCCTGCACCCACGGGGAGGGAGCAGGCTCGCCCGGAGTATCAAGCGACCCAGTTTTAGCGGCGGCCCGCCAGAAGAACCCATTGTAAAGCACCTCATCACCGGCGTTGTATTGCTGGGCCGTCCAGAGCGGCGGAGTGTAAACCGGTGCCGGTAGGTTCTGACAAATCATCTTGTAGCTGAAGGAATCGCTCCGGATGATGTCATTGTCCTGCGGCGGTTTTTCCACCGCCGGCCCGCTCATTGAACGGACATAGGCAACAACATAATTGCTGATGTAGCTGCCGCTCGGATAGAGAACGGGTCCACCGGTGACTGGGTCAATGTATTCCGGTGTGCTCAGCAGCCCGATGATGTTCAGGCCATTGGTGATGGGCGCACCGGCCAGAGGCACACTGGCAGTCGGATATGGAAATGCGGACGGCGCAATCGAGTAATTGGCATAGGTATACCCGTTCACGCCGCCGCCGCCGATCGTTCCGTCTTGTTTGTAGTAAGTCCAGGTATTGGTGATGGCCGTGACGTAATTGGTCAGGTCATCCAGCCCGCGTGCGCCGTTGCGGATGTTTTCGACGAACACGGTCGCGTCCTGGCCAATCAAGGTCTCCTCGCGATTGTCCTTCTGGACGTTGAGTCCGGCGGGCAGCACGCCGATGATGGCCACCAGCGCGATGCCGATGATGGCCAGACAAATGGCAATCTCGACCATCGTAAAACCTGTGACCCGTGACGTGTGACCCGTGACACGATTTTCCCTGCGACCGGTTCCTGTCACCTGCCACTTGCCACCTGTCACTGTATTCCGAATTTTCATTTTATTTTCGGTTCCGCCAGCGTCGCGCGGCCGGTCAACGCGTCAATCTCAATGATGTTGTACGCGTTCGTGCTGTTGCCGGGCGGAACTTCGTAGACCTGCGGCGTTCGGAGCTGAAACGTCTTGGTGTTCGGGTCCACCGCCGGCAACACGCTGCCGCGCGCGAGCGGGATGTACTCATGTCTGGGGGCCACGGTCTGCCCGTCATCCGTCAACTGGCCGAGGTAGTTGAACGCGATGTAAGGCACAAAAGGAAAAGTAAAAGGACGGATGCTGTTCGTTTCCGCGGGAAACGGAATGATGCTCGACCAGTTAAAACCGTAAATGTTGTAGGCTTTGCCGCTGCCCAAAGGATCGGTAATGGTATAAAAGAAATTTGTCGGTTCGTTGAATTTTTGCTCGGCGATGAATATGCCCTCGGGCAGCGACTGCCACGGGGCGAGGTAGTGCCACTGGTGCTGTCCCGGCTGGTCCCCCAGCTGTCCGTAAGTGGCAAACGTGTAGCCGGTCAATTGTTTGTCGCACAGATTGGTCGTGCCCGGCAATAGTTGCACTGCCGCGGACAAATATACCCAAAAATTCGTCGGCACGAAAATCATGTACACCGTGGTGCGCTGGCTGATGGCCAGTTGGCGCGCGCGGGCGACGTCGTTGAGCATCTGCTGGTCGGCGGCGGTCATGGCGTCCGCATGGCCGAAATTTTTGAACGCCGGCACGGCCAGCCCCGCGATGATGGCCATGATGGCCAGCACCACCAGCATCTCGACCAGCGTGAAAGCCCGTCGGAATTTATGATTTGCGATTGATGATTGATGATTGAAGGCGGAAACCCCCACCGACTTTCTGTAAATCGTAAATCGTAAATCGTAAATCGTAAATGAGAGCGTCATTGCCAGCTTAAAATGTTGTCCTTGTTGTTGCCCTGGTTTGCGCTCAGCGCAGGATCAACCTTCCCATCCGGCCCGGCGGACCAGATCATCACGTTGCCGTGGAACCGGAAATTGTTGTTTTTGCTGGTATCCGGATTGACCAATCCATTCAATCCGGGATTTGTGTTCGCTCCGGCCGGGCCGGACACCTTGTCCAAACAATAAAAGGGATCCTGACATTGATTGTCCGCGTTCAGGTTCAGGGTGATGACATAGGGATTTTTCCACGGATCGCGATAAACCAGATCCGGCCCCACACCCGGCAGGCTCGGATCGTTGGCCAACGTGGCGTTCAGGAACAACGTCTGCTGCGGATTTTTCTGGTGGTTCTGGTTGACCGCCGTCACCGCGGTGTTGGTGATGTCCATCAAAATGGCGATGACTTCGCTGTTGCTGGTATAGTAATTCGCCGGAGCCGGAACGGGCCACGAAGCGGTCGGGCTGACTGGAAACACGCCGCCGTAGGTAAACTGGCCGCCGTTTTGCATCGCCAACGTTTGGGCGGCGGGCGAAATGGGCAGGCGGCTGTAGGCCGAATCATAGTTTTGAATGGCGTTCAGGAGATTGCTGATGTCCAGCCGCGCCTGCTTTTTCTGCGCCTGCACCCGGGCCGCCGACAGGGCCGGCAACAGCATCGCCGCCAGAATGGCGATGATGGCGATGACCGTCAGCAGTTCCACGATGGTGAAGGCCATCTCATTTACGATTTGCGATTGACGACACCGACTCCCGTCGCGTGCTCGCGATTTATCGGAGCCTATGATTGAGGACATCGCGCCACCCGGCCGATTTTGGATTTTGCAATTCAGAGGAATCGTTTTCATAGGTTAAAAGAGGGTTCTTCCGCGAGGGGAGCTGTGGAACGCGCCGGCCGTCCTGGAGTGCGGTGGCGGGGACACCGCTTTCGATCCCGCCGGCCGCGTGAAAGCGTCGGGCGTCGTCCGAAGATTCAACGCCCATCCCGAAAGCGGCGTCGCGCTCCACTTGCCGCCGCAGTCCAGGACGCCCACGCGCCAGCCATGGCCCGGTCCTTTCGCAAATCGCTTTGTAACGCGCGGACGCCACGCGCAGTCGTGCCACTCAACCGGAATGGATTGGAGCGCCGGCGGCCCGCCCGCGAGTTCCGTGCCTTGTTCCACGCGGACGAGCCGTCCGCGCTCCTGCGGCAGAAGATTCAACCGGATTTTGGCATGGCTACGCATAAGCCTCAGGGCACCGAGCCGTTGTTGATCTGAACGGTTTTGGTCCAGTTGCAGATGAGGTTGGTATTCCCGGCAATCTCGAGTTGAATCCACAAGTCATACGAGGCGGGATTGTTGGTCCCGGGGTAGGCATAACGCCAGGGATTCACGCCCCCGTTGTTGGCCGCCCCGAGCGGATTGTAGCTTCCATCCGGCCCGCCGACGGGAGTCACCAGAAGATTGGCCGAAGCGGTGCCGATCTTCACCGATTGGAATTGATTGGTATTGAGGTCCGGAAGAAAATTCCGGGCTTGCTGCACGGATTCGTCGGCGCCGGGTTTGTTGCAATTCATGAAACCACCCACCCCCGTCCCGAACACGCTGGCCAACGCGCTCACGGGAATTGTCGCGTTGTGGTCAAGGGTCATGTAAGAATCCACGCCGCTCACATTGGTGCGCAAGGTGCCTTCCAACTCATAATACAATTGGTTGGTCAGGGGGCCGTTGGGACAGGACGGCGGGTAAAAACCGTAGGCGGATTTGTAATTTTCGAGCGCGGTTTCCAACTGCGACATCTGGGCCTGGGCGTTGTGGAGGAACGCCTGCCGTTTCACCGTGTTGGCCACCGGGAAAATCAGCGCGGCAATCACGGCGATCACGGCGATGACGGTCAGCAGTTCAATGAGGGTGAAAGCAGAAACGTGACACGTGACACGTGACACGTGACAAGGAAAGGCGCCCCCGGCCGCTAATTGCCTGTCACTTGTCACCTGCCACTTGTCACTTTTTATCGTTTTCATCGTTCACGCACTTCGTGTTCCATTCGTTCACTGAGCCACTGTTTGATCATGCTCTGGTAATTCAAGTACCGCGACCGCGCCAGGCGTTTGATGCGCGCCAGCATCCGCGGATCGATGCGCAACGTGATGGTCACCGACTCGGCAGATTCGGCGCTGCCGGCCACCGCCGCCTCCATCAGGCGCAGGTCCGGCCGGTTCTCCGCCCAAAAGTCCGCCTCCGCCGCTTCGTTGTCGAAGAGCGGGACTTCTTCCCATCTGGCAAATGTTCTCACAAAAGTGACATGTGACACGTGACGTGTGACAGGATTCGGCCAGACACGGTTCGTGACATAATCTTGTCACCTGCCACTTGTCACCTGTCACCGGCATTCAGTGTCTGATCCATCTTCCGCTGGTAAAAGAAGCGTTCCTCCGGTTCGAACGGGCGGGCCAACATCACCCGCGCCAGCCGTCCGTTTGTCCGGTACACGCTGAAAATTCCCACGCCGCCCGCCGACATGCCCAGGTTGAAAAAGCGCGCCTGCACGCCGAATCGCGCCGAGTCCGGCAACAACCGGATGGCAAACGGGTCTTCAAAGGACTCTTCGATTTCCAGCTGAGTCAAAGAACTTTCCATCGCAAATGGCGGATTATTCCAATCAAACTCCATAACGAGCTAGTTGTAAATAATACGCCCATGCAATGTCTTTACAATGTATTTACGCATGGATACTGTTCTTTGTCAACGGTTTTTTATCGAACCGAAGCGAAATGGCTCTGGACCGACTAAAATTACTCTGAACCGCCACTGCCGGACAGGTTGCTGATCATTGCAATCAAGGGCAGGAACATGGCAATGACGATGCTGCCCACGATAACCGCCAGAAAGATGATCATGATCGGCTCGAGCAAGGAAGTCATGGCCGACACGGCATTATCCACCTCTTCGTCGTAGTTGTCGGCGATCCGCAGCAACATTTCCGGCAGGGCGCCGGTCTGTTCGCCCACGTCCACCATGCTGACGACCATGGGCGGGAAGACGCCGGAACCCTCCAGCGGCGCGGTGATGGTTTCACCTTCCTTGACGGCCTCATGGACCCCGCTGACGGCGTTGGCGATGATGACGTTGCCGGCGGTTTCCTTGACGATGGTCAGCGCCTGCAAAATCGGAACACCGCTGCTGACGAGCGTGCCCAGGGTGCGGGTGAAGCGGGCGATGGCCACCTTGCTGATCACCGGGCCAAGGACCGGGACCTTCAATTTGAACTTGTCCCAGACCAGCCGGCCAACCCGGGTCCGGATGATCAACAAAAACACCACCACGCAAACTGCCACGCAGATGGACGTGACGAAAAAGTGGTTCTTGACCGCGTTGCTGACCGCCAGCACAAAGAGGGTGAATTTCGGCATCTTGACGTTCATGCCTTCAAAGACACCCTGGAACCTGGGAATGACAAACGTCAGCAGCAGGATCATGATGCCCGCCGCCACGATGAGCACGGCGATCGGATAAAACATGGCGGCCTTGACCTTGCCCTTGATCTTCTGCGCCTTTTCGGAAAATTCCGCCAGTCGTTTCAACACCACTTCCAGCACGCCACCCAGTTCGCCGGCCTTGACCATGTTGACAAAGAGGCGGTTGAAAACCTTGGGATGCTGCGCGAGCGCCTCGGAAAAGGTGCTGCCGCCTTCAATCGCCAGCGCCAGCTCGCTCAGAATGCCCCGGAGCGTCGCATTGCGTTCCTGTTTTTCCAGCACGCGCAAACCGCGCAGGAGCGGCAACCCGGCGTCCACCAGCGTGGCCAGCTGGCGCGTGAACGTCGTCAACACCTTCGGCTTCACCCGGCCGCTCAATCCGGGAATCTTGATCTGGATGTCGAGCGCGCCCCCTTTTCTTTTTCCGCCCGACCGGGGCGCCGCCTTGGACTTTTTCCGGCTGACCTTTTCCAGGGGTTTCTCCGCCTCGACAATTTTGGTCGGGAAGAAACCCATTTCCTTGACACGGCCAATGGCCTCGTTCTGGCTGGCGACTTCGATCGTGCCTTTGGTTTCCTTGCCGTGCGCATCCAGCGCCACATAACTGTATTTCGGCATAAGTGTTGTGTGACCCGTGGCGAGTGTCGCGTGACGTGATTTGCGGCTTGCGTCACCCGCCACCCGTCACTCGTCACTCGTTAAGTGTATTTGACGATTTCCTCAATAGTGGTATCACCTTCAAAAATGCTGCGCAAGCCGTCTTCGCGCAAGGTCACCATCCCCAATTCGACGGCTTTCTGGCGCACCACCACCGTGGGCGCGCGTTCATTGATCAAGGTCCGGATCGCTTCGCTGATGATGAGCAGCTCAAAGATGCCCTTGCGGCCCTTGTAACCGGTGTCGTTGCAGGTGGAGCAGCCGCGGCCATAATGAAACACCTTGTCGCCCAGGTCGTGCGGCGAAAGGTTCAACAAGGCCAGTTGGTCCTCCGTCGGTTCGAACGGCGTCCGGCAATTCGGGCAGATGGTCCGGACCAGCCGCTGGGCCAGCACCGCCATCAACGTCGAGGAAATCAGAAACGGCTCGACGCCCATGTCCAGCAGGCGCGTCACCGCGCCCGGCGCGTCATTGGTGTGCAGCGTGCTCAACACCAGGTGGCCGGTCAGGGAGGCCTGGATGGAAATCTGCGCCGTTTCCAGGTCGCGCATTTCCCCCACCATGATGATGTCCGGGTCCTGGCGCAAAAACGACCGCAAGGCCTTGCCAAACGTCATGCCCACGGCTTCGGCGATGGCCACTTGCATGATGCCTTCGATGTCGTATTCGACCGGGTCTTCGGCGGTGAGCAGTTTGGAATCCAGGGTGTTGATGCGCCGCAGACAGGAATAGAGCGTCGTGGTTTTGCCGGAACCGGTCGGCCCGGTGACAATCAT
>DATEGR010000307.1:0-3582 GCA_035279985.1 Verrucomicrobiia bacterium | reverse complement strand
CCGTTGGCCCGGATCGTGTTGTCCAGGCCGCCGCCGATGACAGATTCGCCCGCGTTAGTCTGGATGAGATTGCCAATGCCCCCGCCGATAAAGCATTCAGCGGCATTGGTCTCGATGGTGTTGTTCCAGCCGCCGCCGATGGTGGAACGGTATGCCCCAGGCAAAATCGAGTTGGCGTTCCCGCCACCGATGGTGGCTTCGTACGAGTTGACCTCAATGTCGTTGTTCACCCCGCCGCCGATCGTGTCGAAGGTGGCCGCGACCCGGTTGGAGGTGCCCCCGCCGAAGTAATAGGGCGCGCCCCCGCCGGCGATGGTGGCCCCCTGGACTCCCGATGCCGCTGCATTGACCGACGCTCCGCCGATGACATTCACCGCACCGGAGACGTTCGCCGAATTGGCCGTCGGCTCCAGCCGCAGCACGCGGAGGTTGTTGACATGAAATTCCAGCGGCTGATTGTCCGAGGTGCCGACGAAGTCGGCGCCGGCGGTGGTGCCGAAATTACCACCCGTATGCCACACGTCGCTCAGGCTGCTGCCCGTGCCGACGAAGTTGCCGACGAAGTTGCCGCCGGTAAACGTGGCACCGAAAAAGTCGCCGTAAAAACTGCCATCAAAACTGTCCGCGCCATTGTTGAAATTGACGACGTTTCCATAAGTGCCGCCGACATTTCCCGCCGGGATGGTTCCGCTGATGCCGGTGGCATTTACATTTTCCGCAAAGATGGCATTCGGTGTCGGTGTCAGTTGCTGGCGCGGCGACAACGCGACAAAACTGCCTGTGGCATTGGTGCACACGGCAAGGTGCAGCCAATTGCTCTGGCCGGTGAACACGCCGGGGCCGAGGTCCACGGTCATCGAGAACAGTCCGTTGCTGACGGCGACCGCAGAATTCGTAATCGGCCCGGCAAGGACATTGCCGGCGGTTGGGGCATCATACAGACTCAATTTGAAATCGTAGGTGCCATTGGCTGGTTGGCCGCCGTTACTCAGCTGACCCTGATAAGTAAACGCCGTGCCTTGGGCAAGAGCGGACGAAGGTAAAAAGTTAAAGGTTGCGAGCGCCGCCAGTACAAAGTCGACACGAAAGAGGACCGGGTTAATTTCAGTTTTCATAGTCAAACTGGATCTGGTTGATTTCAAAGGAAAGCTCCGCCTCACAGGAGTTGGAGCAGTTTGAGTCGATAAAATCGCTGGGGAAAAGCCGGATTGACCGCATTGGTCACGGTGAAACTGAAATTGCCGCCGCCCAGCCCGTTGGTCCAAACCGGCGTCCACTGGTTCAACGGCAAGGCCACGTTCGTGCTCGAAAACACGACCGTTGAGCCGATGCCGAATTCGTTGAGTCCTTTGAAAACCAGGTTGGTACCGGCGGAGACGGCGAGATTGGTCACAACGAATTGCAAAGGCGGAATGATGCGTTCGAACCGGGTGGCGTTGTTGGTCGTGCCGTCACCCAGTTGGCCGTAGTAATTGTTTCCCACGCCCCACAAGCTGCCGTCGGACTGTATGTAGAGAATACGGCCGTCGTAGCCCAGGGTCATGGCCGTCACGTTCGACGAGACGATTTCCGTCCAGACGTCATTCTCGGTTTGCCAAAGGCTCCCGTCGGATTTGAGCAGCAGACTGACCCCGAAACCGCAGGCGACGGCGCTGCCGCCGCTGCTCACCGTTTCCACCGCGCTGTTGCGCTCGGTCGTGGTGCCATCGCCCAATTCGCCGGCGTAATTGTAGCCCATGCCCCAAACACTGACACCGAGGAAGGTGCTGCCGTACAGATACAGACTGTCCACGAATCCAGCCGAGATCGCGTAAACGCCGTTGAACACGCTGTGGTTGGTCAGAACCTCCTCAGGCGTGTACTGCGTGTTCTGAGTGCCGTCGCCCAATTGGCCGAACAAATTCTGCCCCATTGCCCACAAACTGCCGTCGGTCGTCTCATAAAGGCTGTGTTCGTATCCGGCGCTGATGAGATAAACGTTGCTGGACACCAGTTGCGAGGCGCCATGAACGTCCACTGAATTGCCCGTGCCCAACTGGCCGTAGCCATTCCAACCCATGCCCCAAAGCGCATTGCCTTTCAGGAAAAGGCTGTGCAATCCGCCCGCGGAAATTGCCGTGACCCCGCCGGTGAAGGTGATTTGTTCCGGGCTGTGCTGGTCCGTCGTGGTGCCGTCGCCCAACTCGCCGTTGGCGTTGCCGCCCATCGCCCAGAGGTTGCTGTCGGTCGTGAGGAACAGGCTGTGGTACTCGCCGGCGGCGATCGCCACAACGTTGCTGCGCACGATCAAAGTAGGCACATGGCGGTCGGTGGTCGTGCCGTCGCCCAACTGACCGGCGCCGTTGTTGCCCATCGCCCAGAGGCTGCCGTCCGATTCAAGGACCAGCGTGTGATGTAATCCGGCGGCCACTGCGGTGACCGTCGGCGCAGCGAACGCAGTTGATAGTTGGAAGCCAAAGGTTGATAGCAGCACCATGAATGCGAGCGCAGCAAGTGGTTTGGTCATTGATTTCATGAGGTATCTTCTTTCGTTGTTACTGGCTGATTAACCGGTAGAACATCATCGCGTTGGTCATGCGGTTGGTGACTACGAATTGATTACCGATGACGACCGGAATATCCGGTACATTGTTCCAGAGGTTTGACCCTTGGAGACCGATGGCGGACTGCAATATGAAATCGCCGTAATAAGCGGGCCAGGAGAGCACCACGTTGCTGCCGGCCATGCCGAGGCCCAGGTCGGAACTGCCCAACTCGAAAGCGCCGATGTCGCTACCGTCGCCTCCGGGAGCATTTGGGATGGATGGAAAATCATAAATGCGCTGTGCGCCCCGCTCATCCGTGGCCAGTCCAGGGCTGAACCCGGCGTCGATGACCGGGCTGACAATGAGAGGGCTGCCGCCGAACACCGGCGCGTGTGTGGGCCGGCCGCCGCCGTTTTGGGCCAGCGGACCCAGTTGCGGATGGATTGGCATGGGAATCGTCCCGACCTGGGTGGTAGGACCCCAAGGACATCCCGAGTAGTCGTCGGAACCGATGAAGTTGTGACCATTGTCATTGAAAGCCATGAAATAGTTCGAGAACGAAGTGCTGGCAAAGTTGTCCGCCAGTATCGTACTGGCGATGGGATTGTTGCAGGTGAGTACATAGCCAACAATTCCGCCGGCGGTGCCAGCGCCGGCGGTGCCATTGGCGCCCGGGGGGATGCCGTTCCCGCCCGGACCTCCGGGTCCGGCGAAGGCAAAGTTAGAAACAATCGTGCAACTCCGGAGGTTGGAGACATTGGCGGTTGCGATGGCCCCGCCGCCGCTGTCGCCTCCGTCGCCACCTTGTCCGCCGGGCCCGCTGTCAATATTGTCGCCGCCCGCGCCGCCCTGGCCACCGCCCGTGCGGTTGGCGGAAAAGGTGGAATTGATGAAGAAGGTAATCGGGGCGGAACTGGATTGTATCGCACCCGCCTGCCCGACGCCTCCCAGGCCGCCCGTGCCGCCGGCATCCAGGCTGCTGGCCACGTTCGTCCCGCCTTTGCCGCCCACGCCACCAACAGCGCGGTTATCCGAAAACGTGCAATTGACCACCGTC
>DATEGR010000306.1:0-10501 GCA_035279985.1 Verrucomicrobiia bacterium | reverse complement strand
GGACTGTTTTTCCAGCTTGAAGACAAATCGCCGGCCGTTCCGGTCTCTCAGTTTGACGGGCACACCCGCCACCGCCTGCTGCTTGTAGTGGGAAAACCGTTTTACGAAATCTCGCGTAATTACACTCATGTCATACATGATGTCTGACAAAGTGCAAAATGTCAAGCCAGCAGCGGCCCGCCCACATTGATTTTATGCTTCAGGCAATAGGCGCCGTTGTCCACGTATTTTTCCGCCCACCATTTCAAGCCGGCGCGTTCCTTCGGTGTCAGCTTGCGGACGATTTTGGCCGGTGCACCGAGCACAAGTGAGCCGGGCGGGATTTTCATTCCCTTCGTCACCAGCGCTTCGGCGCCGATGATGGATTGTTTGCCGATGACTGCGCCATCCAGAATCACCGCACCCATACCCACGAGCACTTCATCACCGACGGTGCAGGCGTGGACAATCGCGCCGTGGCCGACCGTGACCCAGTTGCCGATCATGCAGGCAAAATCGTCGGCAAGGTGTAACACGGCATTGTCCTGGATGTTCGAGTGGTGGCCGACGACGATGCGGTTGATGTCGCCGCGCAACACTGCGCCGTACCAAACACTCGAATGCGCGCCGAGGGTCACGTCGCCCAGCACGACGGCGGTTTTGGCAAGATAAACGCCTTTGCCGAGTTTCGGCGTTTTACGCAGAAACGTGTCGAGCTGTTTGACCGTATTTTTCACGCCGGGAATTTAACCGCGGAATGCGCCGATGTCGCGGATTTTTGCAATTGGAAGAGTAGCGGCATTTGGCCGAAAGCCGGAAATTTCTCGTGTCGGAAATGCGGCGCTCTGCCGGGACGCCGCTACGATTGCGATTTAGGCAGCAACCGCGAAATGATGATGAGCAGCACCACGACCACGACGGCCAGAATTCCCCAAAAGACGATACCGCCCTTTCCCGGCACTTCATATTCCTGCCATGACGGCTTCTTGAGCTGCTGTTCGGCGGACAACGGCGCGACCTTTTTGTCCGCCGCCAGCAATTGCCCGGCGACGAGGCTCAAATCGTAGCGGGGCGGCGACACGCGCGGATTGCCGTAGTAAAGAAAAAGGTCGTCGTCCGCTTTCGCCTTGAACAACACCCGCGTCACGGGATAAACCGCCGTGAATTTATCCAGCTCAATCGGCGGATTATCCCCATTTTCCGTTTCGAGAAACAACGTGCCGCTCTGCGGCGTACTGTCCAACACCAAGGCCAATTCCTTCGACTTGCGGTCCGGCGTCTGTGTCCACGACACGTTACCGAGCGGATGCGGGTATTTGTCGCCACGGTCGTCGGCGAGTTCCTCATACAGCGACAGCGAGCGCTCGAACAGCGGTGTCGGGGAAACACAGGTCAAGCGCGTCAGCGGCAAATTGGCTTGCGGCAACTTGATGATCCAGCGGCTCAACTTCGGATTTTTCGCGTCATTCGTCAACGCCACCGCCAACGCCAGCGAACGGCTGATGGACGTGTGCTGGATGAGGTATGGGACCTGGTTGCTGCCGCGCATCACGCGCAAATCCCCCAATCCAGGCTGCGCGTGCGCCAGCACGTCAGGATCCAATTCGGTTTGCTGTGCGCCAGCGCCGGAAATTTCCACCGGTTTGCGGAATTTCCATTCTGCCGTATCAAGCGCCGCGCCGGTCACTTCCAGGCCGGGCAGGACTTCGGGCGGGCGGAAACCCGGGTTGTCCGACGGCGGCGGGATTTGAATCGCCGCGACCGGGACGGATTTCAGGTTCATGCCCAACGCCGCCAGATCGTAGCCTGGCGCGGTACAATGGGCATTGCCGGTCAGCAAATGGAACGTGCCCGGCTGGCGCGCGAGAAACACGAGATAGACCGGCCGCCGCTCCGCACGCACGGCTTTGATGGTCAACGGCGGGCTGTCGCCGTTTTTGATGAATAAAATCAGTTCGCGCGAGCGGATCAGTTTGTCCAGCGGCACGGAAAGGCTTTCGGACGCGAGCTGGCCTTCGATGGCGACGCGGTAAATCACGCCCTGTCCAATCCTCTGCTCGCGAATGGCATCCTCGGAAATTTGCGGGACAGCGATGGAAACCGGTCGCGTGAAGAGCGGCTCCGCGGTTTCAATCTGCAAACTGGCGACGTCCAGGTTCGCCGCGCCGAGATCCAGCGCCAGCCGGGTTTCGCCGGGGTTTTCATCGCGCTCGGCGATGGTCACCGGAATGGTTTCCACCGGAGCCGATTCGCCGGTTGCGGCGTGGACGCGCCCCCCGGTGAAGGGGATCGGCTGCGAACGCTGGTCGTCCACCGTCAGCCGCAGCCATTTTGCCGCGGTTGGCGGAAATGGAATATTCAAATTCGCCGCGCCGTAGGACTGGCGGAAGATCGGCCGGCCCTGGGCGAGCGTCCGCCAGCTCTTGCCATCGGCCGAACCTTCGACGTGAACGGCTTTGATGAAATCGCCGGCGGGAGTTTCGAGTGTGACGGCGTCGAGCGGTTGCGCCAGTCCGGTTTCCAGCAGGATAACGGTGTTGTTGGCACTGAGCGAAACCTGGAATGATTTCACGCTCCGGACAATTTTTGGCGCCGGCATCGGATGTTCGATCAAACAGGGCACCTCGTTGCCCGCGTCGTCGTAGAGCCGCAAGTCTTCGAGCGCTGGACGCCCAGCATCGAGCGTTTCGACCGGCAGGTTGATTTTCACGAGCCCGGTCGCGGAGATGTTAAATGTCTGCTCGTGCTGCCAATCGGAAGGCAACGCGGCGGCGGCGGAAAAGGCCGTTAAGAGTACGCATCCGCAAATCCCGCACACGAGAAAATTACCGGGTCGTTTCATCTTTCGATTCCTTGTTCTTCGCGGCGGCAAAAAATTTCTGATACGCGAATGACGCCAACATCGCGATGACGGCCACGCCGACGAAGGCGCCGATGCGGTAGAGCTGGCCCAGCTGCGCCAGATCATGAAAGAAAAGCTTGAGCAATGTGATGCACAGCAGGCCCATCGCCGCATAGCGCGCGGCGGAAGTATTTTTAAGGATTCCATAAACGAGCAACCCCAAGGCGAACAATGCCCACGCGATGGAATAGGTCATGTCGCGCGCAAAATCGCCACTGAACTGGAACGTGAGCGTCGAGCCGGGGGCGCTGAAATAGTCCGCGATCTCGATGTTCAACAGGAGAAACGCCAGCACCGTGCCCAGTCCGGCGAGAATGGATGGCGCGTTGATGGCTGAAATTTGATTTCGCGGCGGCGCGAGGAGTTTTGCGCCCGCAAACAACGCCACAGTCACGATGCCATAGGCGTACAGGTACCAGTTGAAAATGGGCGTCGCGGCGCGCGAATGATATTCAAGCACGGCGGGATTGAGCGCGAGCCGGACAAACGCAACGGCCAGCAGACCAACCCCGACCAGTCGCAGCCCCGGATGCGGCACGCGATGGAAGAGCCACAACAAAGCCGCGCCTTCGAGCGCCCAGCCGATGGTGATCCATTGGCGGTCGAATTGGATCGGGAAAATGAGCGTGATGAAAAAGAGTGCCACGCCGCCGAACCAGGCCAGCTGGCTCAGGCGCGCTTTGTTTTCGGCGGAGACGGTTTTAAGCACGATGACCAAACTCAACAGTCCGGGCAGGGCAAACGCTGCGGGCAACAGTCCCATGAATTGGTTCGGATAAACGGCGGCCACAAAGCGGTGGATGAGGAAAAATTGCGGCGGCCCGGCCATTGCGGCGGCGGCCCACGGAACGATTTTATTTTCGAATGACCGCCGGAATAAAAACGGGAACACCGCAAACAAGGCGAAGAAAATCAGATACCACGCCAGCACGAGATTGAGCGGCTGGGCCTGGTTTGCCGGGTTGAAACGGCTGAAATGCCACGCGCATTCGAGCGCGGTCACGCAGGCCAAGCCGATGGCGGGCATCCAATTGAGCGAAAATAATTTTGTCACGCCAAACAGCAGAATGACCAGCAACAAGGCCAGGCCGAACACCGGCGAGGGATTGATCAGTGGCAACCGCAAGGTGGCCATGATGAGCAACAGAAACGGAAGCACGATGGAAAACGCGGGCAGCATGGCGGCCAGATCGCCGGGCGCCGTCAGGTCGTCGCCAAATTTAATTCCGGCTTTCAAGGCATCAGGGTTGAATTTCCTGGCGAGCCAAATGCCGGTGGTGACGAAAAAAACAACGAAGGCGCCGAGCAGGAAAAAGGAAGTCGGCAGGCCGGTGAGGTCGGCAGGGATTTTGAAAATGAGCGCGCCGGTGGCGGCGAGCGTCAGCAGCAGCACCGCGAGCACCGGCAACAGCGTCGCGGTCAGCGCCGCGAGCGCGACGGCCAGCAAATCCACGAGCAGAATGAACGGCCAGACAATGAACGAGACCTCGGCGAGCTTGAAAATCGGCACGAGCACCAGCGCGAGCGCGAGAATTGGGAAGAGGGGATTGGCCCAATTCTGCTCCGTGGTGCCGCGCTGGCGTTGAATCCACGCGGGCAATGCCGAATGGAGAACCGCAAAAATGAAATAAAACGCGAGGCCGGCGTTCAGCAATTCATTCGACAAGGAGTTCGCGGTCCAGAAGGCGAGCAATCCGAACACGGCTAAGCCGGAGACAGACCGGGCGGGGGAAACGATTCCATCGAGCCACGTGACGGCCATGGCGACCAGGTCAATCAGGAAAATGAAACCGAACATGAGCCACGGACGCTGCGCCAGCGGTGGAAAATCGAGGAACCAGGCGGTGAACGCCAGAGCCACAACCACCAGGCCGAGCGACGAACCGGAAAACCATTGATTGATTTGGCCGCGGCGTTTCGCCAGTCCGTTGGCCACGAGCCAGAGCGCGTTGAAGCCCAACAACACGGCAAGGGCGATGAAAATCCTGTCACCGGCGAAATATTGTCCGCTGACGAAAAACTTTCCCGCCCAACCGATTTGCATGAAGGCGGTCCCCAGCGCCGCCAGCGCCGCCAGAAAGTGCCAGCGACGAGCCAGCGCAACGACCAGCAAGCCGACGTCGAGAATGGCAATGTAACCAAACAGACCCAGCGGATTGTCCTGACCGGTCGAAAGCAGAATCGGCGTGAGAAAACCGCCCAACATTCCGAGGATGGCGACGACCAGTGCATCCAGCCGGACCGCCAGCAGGAAGGCCGTTGCCGTGATAAGCGCCATCAACAGAAAGGTCGGCAGCGGGCCGAAAAATTCAAAATGATAGATCGAGCGGCAGGCGAAGGTGACGGCGTACAGAATGACGACGCCGGTCGCGCACAATGTTTGTGAGAGCGCGGTGAAGTTTTTCCGCGACATCACCACGCCGCCGACAAGCAGGCCGAGACCCACGAGGAACCCGATGGCCACACGCAGTTCCGGGGAAACGAGATTATTGTCGAACGAGTACTTGACGAAAAAGGCGACGCCGAGGAACAGAGCGAATCCGCCGAGCCAGGCGAAACCCTTGACCCCCATGAACTGTTCCCAATTGATTTTCGGCACGGGCTGGCGCAGCGGTTCCGAGGTGCTGGAAAATGGCGGCAAAGGCCCGGAAAAAACCGGCTCAGGCATTGGCGGAAGGGGCGGCGGTGCGACGGCTGGCGGAATTTCCGGTTGAACAATTGGTTGCGGAACGACCACCGGTTTTGGCGGTGTAACCGGAACCGGCGCGGCCGGTTTTGGTTGCGGCCCAGGCGTGGCTTCCGACGGCCTTGCCATTTCACGTTCATGGGATTGCCGCAGGCGGAACCATTCCGATTCAAGCGTGCCGATGCGCCGGGAAAGTTCGTCGATGTGATTTTTTGCGTTGATGGCCCGGACAATCAACCAGACGGCCAGAGCCAGCGGGATTCCAAGAACTACCAGGACGATGAGAGCAATGGTCGGTTCCATAAATTTTGCCTTTCGACTGCGGAACGACTTGGGTGCCGGCAATGTGCGCTTTGCTCCCAATCACTGGCAAGTCACAAATGCGCGCATC
Source organism: Verrucomicrobiia bacterium (assembly GCA_035279985.1). GTDB lineage: Bacteria > Verrucomicrobiota > Verrucomicrobiia > Limisphaerales > UBA11358 > UBA11358. The sequence goes on along the minus strand of DATEGR010000306.1, from coordinate 4,543 downwards.
AAAGCCGGTTGGCGTTCATTTGTGGCAGGATAACGCTGTGGACAACCGGAGCGTGAATTGAAAAAAATTGACGGAATAATAAAAAAATCGATGCGGCATTTTCCATTTCATTCGCCGGGCAACGGCGGTAAAATGGAAACGTTGTATGACGAAACCTTTTTCGCAGCGTCCGACGTTGCCCCCGCGGCGGCTGCCGCGCTCGTTCAAGGATTTGACGCCATCCAAGCACTTCAATCCGCGCACGTTTTTTCAGGAACTGGTCTGGAAGGCCCTGCTGACGCCGCGCACCGGTTATCATCGCCGTCCGGTTTTTCCCAAATTGTCGCGCGGCCAGGTCGCCGTCACCTGGATTGGCCACGCATCGTTTTTGATACAGTTCACGGACCTGAACGTGCTGATTGACCCGAACTTTGCGAACTGGCTGTTTCTGCTCAAGCGCATCAAGCGTTCCGGCCTGAAAATCCGCGACCTGCCGCCGATCGACCTGGTGCTGTTGACGCATGCGCATTTCGACCACTTCCACAAGCCGACCCTGCGCCGGTTGCCGCACCCGAAAATCGGCCTCATGCCGTGGGGCGTTGGCGACCTGGCGTTTGACCTCGGCTTTTCCCGTGTCATTGAATTGGTTTGGTGGGAGAGTTTTTCACACCGGGATTGGAAGGTCACGTTCACACCGAGCCGGCATTGGGGCGCGCGCACGTTGGCCGATCATCATCGTGGTTACGGTGGGTTCGTGCTCGAGTACCAGGGACGGAAAATCTATCACGCGGGTGACAGCGCGTATTTCGACGGGTTCAAACAAATCGGAGAAAAATTTTCGCCGGAGATCGCGTTGCTGCCCATTGGCGCCTATCACCCGGAATCATTCCGCCGCGTGCACATGGGCCCGGACGAGGCGGTGAAGGCGTTCAAGGACCTGCGAGCGCGCTGGCTGGTGCCGATGCACTACGGAACGTTCAAATTGTCATTCGAGGCCCTGGATGAGCCGCCACGCTGGCTGCGACAGATCGTCGAAAGGGAAGGACTCACGCGCCAGACCCGAATGCTGGAGGAAGGCGTGCCGGTGGTGTTTTAGACTTCGGCGGCGGGCAACCGGTCGAATCTTTGCGCCAGGTCAAAATCCTTTTCCGTCAGGCCGCCCGCGTCATGCGTGGTAAGCGTGAGCGTGACTTTGTTCCAGCGGATGTCGATGTCCGGATGGTGCCACGCCTGCTCGGCAATTTCGGCGACGGCGCTCACAAATCGAACGGCGGCGGGAAAATCCTTGAATTGAAACGTTCGCGAAATTGTCGCACCCGTTTTGGTCCAATCCGGCACGGCAACCCGCGCGGACTTGATTTCAGAGGCGGTGAGTCTTGACATCGTTCAGCATCGTTCGGGTTTTGCGATTTGGCAAATTTCAGAACCATTCCTTGCGCCCGTCCACGTAGACGCGCACAAATTCCTCGTCCGACTTGCACAAATAAAGGATGCCTTCGATGAGGCCGATAAGGTGCATGACGGGCCAAAGCACGAAACAGGAGAGCAGGGACACCAGCAGCATGACCAGCCCCGCTCCGGTATAGCCCAGAATGAATTTGTGGATGCCGAGGCTGCCCAGCAAAATTCCGCAAACGCCCGCGGGGATTTTGTTGGACGCCCGCGCCGCGAAAACGGGCGGCGGCGCGATGGTCGGGGGGACCGTCTTCAATTCCGGCGCGAATTCTGGAATTGAATTCAGCGGTTTCCAGTCGGGCGCGCCTTCGGTTTGAACCAGGGTTTGCGCGTTGACCCGGTTCTCGGCAATCCAGCGCCGGAGTTGTTCCGCGTTGACGGGGCCATAGGACTGGTTGTCGGCTCCAATAATTTTATACATAACAGGCCTTTCCGATTTTGGGTGTTATTCTGTCAGTTTTGGCGGCACAGCCGGCGGATTCGCCAGCAGCGGTGGAACTGTTTGCGGCGCGGGCGGTGCTTCCGACTTGGCCCGCAGCATCAGGCTGACGCTGGTTATCAACGCCCAGAACCAGCCCGCGACGAACAAAACCAAGCCAATTTCACCGAGCCGTTTATGCGGGTCGGGTTCAAATTCCCCGGTTGCCTGCCCATACGCATGAAGGTCCAATTGAAAGAGGTACATGGTGATCATGATACAGCCGATCACGAATACGAGCAGTTGTCCTATCCCAACCATCCACCGGCCTGCCATGAGCGAGCCCAGGCCCGGCGTGGCGAACTGGTTGACCAACGCGGCGTTCCGGGCGGCGGTACGGCTAAGCACCCGGCGGTTCGGCCGGGGAACAGACGGTTTCATAAGCATACATCAGCGCCCCCAAGCCAATAGGCAAGGTAAACAAAATGCCCACGCAACACAACAGCAGTCCACCGATATTGATCAGGCCCGCGAGCACCGCCACCCCAAGCACCGGCCACCAATGCTTGTTGACCCGCCTCCAACTCGCCTTCATCGCGGACCAAAAGCCCATCCTTTTATCTATGATCAACGGCAACACGAACAACCAGCTGATCTGCAGATAAATCATCGGAACCAGGCAAATCAACAACACCGGCAGGCACTTTAGAAAAATCCCTTCGAGGACCGGCAACAGGTTTTGAATTTCGGCACTGTCGGGCGTGGCATTATGGAGATGGCCAACCACGGGTATGAGTTTCACGGCCAAAAAAATCACGAAGGGAATCAGGCAGAGCCCGGTCAACAAGGCGGGGACCAGATATCCCAGGAAAAGCTGTCCAAACGCCAGCCGGAAACCGGCAAACACATCGCCCGCCGATGCCGGTTGGCCGCGGATGGCGTGAAGGAACATATAGAAAACTCCGCCCATCAAGGGTCCGGCAATAACCAGGTTCAGAATGGAGAACAACGGGCCGAGGAACGGAACCTGGGCACACACGCTAAAGGCCCCTTCAATCAGCAGGTAGATGAGCGTGCCCGCGAAGAGCAGCCCGGAATTATTTTTGAACAGTTCCCAGCCGCGGCTGATGCACCCGGCAATGTCCAGTTCATAATCGCGCTCCAGCCACCCGGTGGGAGGTGCCATGGGCAACGGCGGGCTCAAGGTGGCGGGCTTGTCAGCCAGCACATCCGCGAACTCAGGAAACAGTTGCAGTTGTTTCCATTCGATGTCGCCATATAATTGCACGAGCGACTGAGAGTTCAACCGCCCATCGGCAATCCATTTGCGCAGTTCTTCCGCGGAAACCGGCCCATACTGTTTCAGGTCACCTCCTATCACTTTGTAGTTTGCCATAATTGCGCTGATTTCCCTCGGGTTCTAGTCGGTTGAAGGCCTTTGCGCAAGCCCTCGTTTGCAGATAATCCGTTTCGAAAGAATATTTTCCCCGGCAATGTTCGCCATCAATAATGATGAAATACGCAAGGCCTCCGCTCCGTCCTTGAGTTCGGATCATGGGTCCCAACGCAGCGTGCCGAGCCGGGATTCGGGTACGTCCTGGACGCTGCCGTCGGCCAGGGCCACCACGAACAGGTGGGCGTGGCGCGGCTTGCCAATCATCTGTTCGGGGCCACCATGCGCATTCCAGTCGCCATCCGATTCAAAAATCATCACGGTCTGCGGATCAACTTTGCTTTCGTCCATGTCGTCGAGCCTGGCGTTGAAGGCATAACCGCAGCGGCTGGCGGAATTGGCGGCCGGACATTTGAATACCGTTTCCGAGCCGACGCTGGTTTTGATTGCGTCGCACCACTTTACGGCAGGTGGAAAATGGTTGGTGTTATCGCCGGAGTAAATTCTGACCGCCAGCGCCAGTTGTTTCTCGTTGTTGATGCAATTGATTTCCTGGGCCTTTTGTTTGGCCGCCGCGAGCGCCGGCAGCAGCATCGCGGCAAAAATCGGTATCAGCAAAAACGTGAGGCTGCTCATAATAACACCCGCCAGCGCCAATCCTTTGCCGCGAAGCTGCCCCGAGCTCTTACCAATCTTGTTCATCGCGACAATTCCCAAAATCAAGCCGACGGGCGCGGAAAGGAGCACGGTGATGCCGCAGGTGACAATGCCCAGTATCCCCAGCACCAGGGAGGTAATGGCCATGCCGCTGGTTTTTGCCGGGGTGGCGGCTGCGCCAACCGGCAATGGCGGTGGCGTGGGACCCTGGAACGCGCCGGCAAATTCGGGAAGTTCGGCAAGCGTTTTGTATCCGGTCGCGCCTTCGGCCTGGACCCGGGTTTGGGCGTTGACCCGGCCATCCACAATCCATTGGCGCAGTCGCTGCTCCGTGACCGGGCCGTATTCTTTTTGATCGCTTCCGATGATTTTATAGTTTGCCATAAACGTGATGGGTTTGTGCGGTTCTAGTCGGTTGGCCGCCTTTGTGCAAGCTCCGGTTCGCAAATCAAAACCTCGCAAAACACCTGGAGCGGCGGTCTGTGACCGCCATAAGGGATTGAAAAGGGCCGGAATTCAGCGGTTATAGACAGCCGTTACAACCTCAAAAGCGATCGCTTCAGAGATCTCAAATCATGTGTTCCGCACGAATAACTTTCCGGGCAATTGTTTGACCGCCCGCTTCATTTCCAGGCTTAACA
>DATEGR010000305.1:0-7378 GCA_035279985.1 Verrucomicrobiia bacterium | reverse complement strand
GGATACCAGAGGATGAGCCCAGACGAACCGATGATGGCGACGCCCCAGAACACCGCGAAGTAATCGAACTTCTCCCAATACGTCCAGCGGTCGAACGTGGGCTTTGCCCCTTTGCCGAAGAACCACTTGTTGTGCGCCACGAAATCGCGGCAGTCCTGCAGCGTGGGCACCATGGAATCGGGACCGAATAACGTCTTCCAAAGCCGGCCGAGCCGGAATCGGCCGCTGACCGGGTCATGCAGTGATTTCCGGCCTTTCCATGCTTTGCCCGTCAACGCGGCGAGGTGCAGACCGAAGTAGAAAAAGGTGACGATGGCACCGAGACGGTGCAACGTCCGCGCGGTCTCCGGGCCGCCGATAATGCGGAAAATCATTTTCGCCCAGTCCGTGTAATAGAACTTGAGGGGCATGCCGGTAATCACCAGCAGCAGAAAACTCGTCACGACCAGGAAATGCAGGAACCGCTCAAAGGGCGAGAAGCGCGTGAACCATTCGCCGTCCACCTGCGTTTGAATTTTCGCTTCGCGGAATTTCTTCGAGTCGTGCAGGTAGAGATAAATTGCGCGTACCAGCCAGCCGAGGGTGTGCAGGCCAAAGAACGCGAACGTGCCGACGAGCAAACCGGTCATACCCAGAAACACCGCGTGGAGCAGCGGATAATTTTTCCCGTCCATGGGATTGGCGTGGGGTTTGTATTCGGTGAAGCGGGCCGTGGCACCGGGGTGACACTGCTGGCAGGTGGCCAGAATGTTGGTTTGGGACAAATGCGACCGCGGGTCGGAGGGCGGCCGCACGTCGTGATAGCCGTGGCAATCGTAACAGGCGGCGACCTGCGGGGCGGCGTTGGGTTTGCCCAGCGCCATGGCCTTGCCGTGGTAGGTATCCCGGTAACCCGCCAGCCGGTCGGCGTGACATTTGCCACAGCGCTCGTCGCTGATGGCTTTGAAATTGTTGCCTTCCGGATTCACGATTTCGTGCGCGGTGTGACAATCCGTACAGACCGGCCCGCGCGGATCGCCTTTGGCCAGCAATTGGCCGTGGATGCTCTGGTTGTAAGTCTCTTCGACGCCGAAATGGCACTTGCCGCAGGTCCGGGCGACATTGGCGTGGTTGATGGGCGAATCGCGGTCCACGGCCCGCTTGATGTCATGCACGCCGTGACAATCGTCGCACGACGGCGCGACAATCAGACCCATCTTGAGCAACGCCTGCCCGTGAATGCTGTCCATGTATTGCGCCGCCGCTGCGGGATGGTTGATCTCATATTCCTTCGTCAGGCCCGTATTGCTGTGGCACTTCGCGCAGGTGAACGGCAGGTTCATCTTGAACACCGGCGACGCGGGATCCTTGACCGGCAGAATGCCGTGTGAGCCGTGACAATCCCAGCACTGTGCCGCACCCGATGCGCCCAGCAAATGGCTCACTCCGTGGATGCTCGTGGCGTAATCCTTCGCTTCCTTTTCATGACAATGCGCGCAGTCAGGCGCACCCAGCGGGTCGTGAACGAGGTCTTTGACGCCCGTGTGACAATCCACGCAGGCGAGCCGGGCGTGAATCGAGTGCGCGAAAGTGTTCGTCGGAAAAACCAGCGATTCGGTTTTACCGTCGACCACGCGCGTCGTGTTGGGATCGAGATGGCAACCCAGACAATCCGCGTTGGCAAATTTCGCCGGCGCATTCGTTGCGACTGTTTCCTGAGCCTTCGCAACGCCGACCGCCAACCCGAAGCAGGCCAGCAGGCAAAGCCACGCCACCCCGCCGGTTCGCAGTCGGGATCCGGCCGCACGGCGGCAGAGGACGAATGTCGGGCAATTGCTGGTTGTCATCATGGTCGTTGTTTCATTTGCTGCCATCGGAAATTCCCGCGCCGCCTGGGACAAGAAACATCCGTTGCGGTCTTCAGCTCGCGAGCCGCGTGGCGCCGACGCCAAATTCCCAAAGCGTTACTTTTTAAACGTCCGCATGTAAGTCACCAGGCCCTTGATGTCTTCGTCGGACAAATTCGCGGCCGGTCGCATCACGGTCTTGCCATCGCTGGTCTTGAATCCTTCCTTGATGGCTTTGAACGCGGCATCGTCCGTCAGCGCGGCCTGAACACTCGCATCGCTGTAATCCTTGGCGCCGAGCTTCTTGCCCATGTTGGTCTGGCCTTTGCCATCGGCGCCATGGCAGCGGGCGCAAGAGGTGCTCCAGTTATCCTTCGGGTCCGCGGCGGAAGCCGCCAGGGCGGCGGCGAAACCGACGACGCTGGCAAACAGAATTATCTTTTTCATCGTCTTTACTCTATTTGGTTGGTTTATTGCGGGCGCTGTTGTTTGCGCCTTTTCCAATGATAGCGTCGTCGAAGCGAGTGGAATTCACTACCCATGTTTTGGCCAACGCACGGCATTTTTTGCGTCGCCGAAGAAAACAATCAATCGGATCGCCAGTGAAGAACCGGCGGAAAACGTGCTACAGAGCGCAGACAGCTCGTTTGCGGGTTTGATGGGGCGCGGGTTGGCGGGCGATGGCTGTTCGCGCTTCTGCGCGGCGGGAATTGCTCCAAACCAACGCCGCCGGCTTCGATTATTTGGCCAGGTTCGACCCCGGCAGATAAATCGTGAAGGTGGTGCCTTCGCCGGATCGCGTGTGAACATGCAACGCGCCGCGGCCTTCCTTGATCAGCCGCTGAACGATGCTGAGGCCCAGACCGGTCCCCTGCCGCGCGCCTTTGGTGGTGAAGTACGGTTGAAAAATCTTTGGCAATATCTCCGGCGGAATGCCCGGTCCGTCGTCGCGTACCCACAGTTTGACCAGGGGCGGAGTGTTGTCCGCACTTTCCACGTTGAGCAACCGGTCATTCGGGGTGTCCTTGATCTTTGAAAGATCCAGCGGAGTGCGCAGAATTTCGCCGCCAATTTCCACGCGATGTTTCTGCGGCACACATTGAAACGCGTTCACGGCCAGGTTGAGCAATATCTGGATGAGGTCGGTGCCGTTGATTTTAACGCCCGTGTCCTCGGCCAATGGCGTGATGCTGAATTCGTTCTCCTGCACGCTGGGGTGCACCCGCATGAGCTGCTCGAGGTCCTTGAGCAACTGATTGACGCTGACGCGCGGCGCGTGTTCATCCGACTGGCGGCGGAGAAAACCGAGGTACCGCCGGGAAATTTCAATGCAGTTGCCCACCTGCCGCGCGATGATGCGCAGGCGGTCCTTGATGAATTCCGAATCCTCCATTTCCAATTGCGAAGTGCGGTTGAGCCGCTGGCTGAGCACTTGCACAAAACCGGAAATGACCGTCAAAGGACCGTTGATGTCGTGGATGATGCTGGCATAGATGTCGCCGCGCGTCTTGGCGATCTGTTCCTCGATGCGCTGGTTCTGCAATTCGGTCAGCAACTCCTGGACTTTTTCCGCGCTGTTGTGAATTTCGCTCTCGAAGACCCGGCGCTGCATAGCCTGGGCGACGGCGGTGCGAATGGTCGCGATGTCAAACGGCTTGTTGATGTAGTCACACGCGCGCAGCCGCAATGCCTGCCGGATGGTGTCCGTCGTCTCGAACGCCGTGATCATGATCGCCTCGATTTCCGGGTTCACGAATTTGAGGCGCTCCAGGACCTCGATGCCCGACATGCCCGCCATGCGGATGTCCAGCACCGCCACATCCACCGGATGCTTTTGCGCCAGTTCAATCGCCGTCGGCCCGTCCTCGGCCATCAGCAAATCGTATTCATCCTTGAAAATAACGCGCAACGACTGGCGCGGTCCGTCTTCGTCATCCACGATCAATAACACGCCGCGCCGTTTCGTTGGTGCCGGCTCAACAACGTCAGGGAAGGCGGTCTCCGGCTCGGCTACAAGATCAGCGGTCAAGGTCATATTCAAAGTCCAGGTTGCTCGGTTCAACTCCACTGAAAACGTCTAATAACGCGATTCTACCCTAAATGGCCTCACTCTCAAGCGCAAAGCGTGCCAGATTTTGACAGTCGTAAACGCAACAGGACAAGCGCCTGCCGGGCGGTGACGGCTTTGAACTTCGTGCGCCCATATGCATTTAATCGGCGCTCCACCATGGTTTCGAATGCCCCGGCCAGGGCAAGGAAAACCGTCCCCACCGGTTTGGCTTTCGTCCCGCCGCCCGGTCCGGCAATGCCGGTGATGCCCAACGCAAAATCCGCGCCGAATTTTTTTTGCGCCCCTTCGGCCATTTCCCGCGCCACGGCTTCGCTCACCGCGCCGTGCGCGGCGAGCGTTTTCGCCCGGACGCCGAGAAATCGTTGCTTGGCCGCGTTGCTATAGACCACGACGCCGCCCAGGAACACCTTCGAAGCGCCGGGCACGTTGGTAAGCCGGTGCGCCAGGCAACCACCGGTGCACGATTCGGCCAGCGCCAGTGTCTGCTTTCGTTGCGCGAGCTGCCGGAGAACATCCGCTTCGAGCCGGCAGCCTGTTCTGGCATCCACGTTCTTTCCGGCAACGGATTTGGGCATGGCGGGATTCCTTGCAGCCTTCAAGGCGAGCGGCGCATCGGAAATCTCTGAATTTCCGCCGTGAACGTCCCGGCCACACAACTCTTCGTCTCATCCGGCAGGCAAAGATAAATTTTGCCCGGCAGTTTGTCGTTGGTGATTTTTCCGAACTCCAGCTTCATCGCAAACCCGTTGGTGAACAGTTCCATCACCCGCAAATCACCTTCGCGCCAAAAGAGCGAAACCCCGGGCGCCAGACCGGCGTGATTGGTGTTGACCTCAAAGCTCCCGCCACTCAGGGTTTCGGCGGCATTCGCGGAAAAGGCGTTGGTGGAAATAAAAACGTTCGCCGCCATCACTGATTCCCATCCCCTTTCCGAACGGAGCACCAAAAGGCCGTTCTGTAAAACCGCCTGCCGGCAGACAAAATGCTTGCCGTGAATGGTTCCCGCCGCGGCCACCTTCGGGAAAATCGCATTCGTCAAATCCAGCGTCCAAAGCGGGCTGACCGCCACCGGCACCGCACCGGTATCCGCCGCGACCGCCGACCCTCGCCGTGACTGGACAATCTTTTCGCGCACGAACATCGCGGTGACGACGGCGCACGCCAGAATCAGCGCGAAGATCAGCAACGCCGGTTTCCTTTGATGCACCACGGGTGAGGCTGCCTTCGTTGAAGACGCGGGCGGCAGGATGACCGGCTTGATGTACTGCGTCGCCGAGAGTTGATATTTGGAACCCACCGCCGGCGCCTTGGGCACGATGACGATTTGGAAGCAGGTCGGGCATTCCACTTGCGCGCCGCTCGCACTCGCATCCACTGCCATGCGTTGGCCACAAACCGGGCAGGCAAATTTGAACTCGCTCATGGATGACCGGGAGAACATTTCATATTCACGACACAGCGGCAATGAGGTTTTTTAAGTAATTTTAATCCGTCTTTGGGATTGAATTTTGCCGCCGCATCTCAAAATCTGTGCTTATCCGCGATGAGCGGCGATTTGACCAAAACGCATGAAAAAAATTTCTCCTGTCTCCCGCAGCGCACGGTTTGCCGGGGGGCCGGCGGCGGATGTCGCGCGATTCACCGAATCCGTGTCTTTCGATCATCGACTCTGGCGGTACGATATCCTGGGTTCGCTGGCCCACGCCACCATGCTCCAGAAGATCGGCGTGCTGACCAAAAAGGAATTGCGCGCCATCGTCCGCGGCTTGAACACGATCGGGAAGGAAATCACCGCCGGCAAATTCAAATGGAAATCGGAGCTCGAAGACGTCCACATGAACCTCGAAGCCGAATTAACCAGGCGAGATCCCGCCGGCGCGAAACTGCATACCGCCCGCTCGCGCAACGACCAGGTCGCACTCGATGTGCGGCTATGGCTGCGCGATGAAATTGTCCGGTTGCTCGGCGAAATCGCCGATTTACAGCGCGCGCTCATCTTGCTCGGCGAAAAGCATGCCGACGTGCTCATCCCCGGTTACACGCATTTGCAACGCGCGCAACCGGTCTACCTTGCCCACCATCTGCTGGCCTACGTGGAGATGCTCGAACGAGACTGCGAACGGCTTTGGGACTGCCACTCGCGCCTGAATGTCTGCCCGCTCGGCAGCGGCGCGCTGGCCGGCTCCACGCTCCCGCTCGAGCGCGAACTTGTCGCCAAACTGCTCGGCTTCGTGGACGCCAGCGGCCGGCCGCAGCTCACGCAAAATTCCATGGACGCCGTCAGCGACCGCGATTTCGCCGTCGAATTCTGCGCCGCCGCCGCGTTGCTGGCTGTCCATCTTTCGCGGCTCGCGGAGGATTTGATTCTCTGGGCCAGCGCGGAATTTAACTTCATCAAAATTGCCGATGCCTACACCACCGGCTCGTCCCTCATGCCGCAGAAGAAAAATCCGGACATTGCCGAGCTGGCGCGCGGCAAATCCGGCCGCGTCATCGGCAACCTCGTTGCGCTGCTCACCCTGCTCAAGGGTCTGCCGATGACCTACAACCGCGATTTGCAGGAAGACAAGGAACGGCTGTTCGACACCGCCGATACTGTCCGCGCCACCACGCGGATTGTGGCCGCGATGTTGCGGAACATAAAAGTGGATGCGCCGGCGTGCGCCCATGCCGCAAGCGACCCGGCGTTACTGGCAACCGACCTCGCGGAGTATCTTGTCAGGAAAGGAATACCATTCCGGCAGGCACATCAAATTGTCGGCGCGGTCGTGGCACTGGCGGAAAAAACCGGCAAACCGCTGAACCGGCTCACGTTCGCGGAATTGCAATCTGTGGACAAAACCTTTGGCCGCGACGCGCTCAACGTGTTCGATTTGAAACGCGCGATGGCGAAACGGAATCTCACCGGCGCACCGGGAACCAGGGAAGTCGCGAAGCAACTGGCCCGCTGGCGGGAACAACTTTCGTGAACGTTTAGTCAAAAAAATGGACCAGGCCTTTTCACCCTGGCTTCGATGGGTTGATCGAAACCAGCTTGGTGAAATTCTCAAATTTCCCGGTGTCTACGTAATGGCCTTGTCAGAAAAAAATCCCGCCTCGACGCCGTTCGAATGGAGCGAGGAGATTATTTACATTGGCATGACTAACTCAAAAGGTGGCCTGAAATCACGATTGCAACAATTCGAAAACACAATCAAAGGCAAATCTGGGCATGGCGGCGCAGAACGTGTGCGACACAAACACGGGGATTACAATCTGCTAGTTCCAAGATTGTTTGTCTCGGTTAACTACACAGAATGCGATGTGAGTTCAAATAAATCTTCAGATCTTCAGTTGATGGGAAAAGTTGCACATCAAGAATATGAATGTTTTGCTGTTTTTGTTGAAAAATTCCCAAACCATCCGTTCCAAGTACCGGAATTTAACAACAAACAGAAATCTCAGAAGAAATGATCGGAGCTTTAGTTCGTGCCGAAGGCAC
>DATEGR010000304.1:0-15801 GCA_035279985.1 Verrucomicrobiia bacterium | reverse complement strand
CACGGCTCAGCAGATTTACACTTGCCTGACCACCGCCAACATGAGCGCCTATATCTGGTGGAAATGTCTCGGTGATGCCAACGGCCTGGTGAACGCTTCGGGTGTGCCTCAAAAACGCGGATTTGTCATGGCGCAATGGAGCCGGTTTGTGCGGCCGGGCTATTATCGGATTGATGCGAATACCACTGGCAACGCTTTGATCAGTGCCTATAACGACACTAATTCCGGTAATTTCACCGTTGTGGCCGTGAATCCCGGTGGCGGCACGACGATCAACCAGACTTTCACTCTGAACAATTTCCCCGGTGCCATCACCTCCGTGACACCCTGGATCACCTCGGCCACGATGTCGCTTTCCAACCAGCCGCCGGTGGTCGTGAACAATTCGTCTTTCAGTTATACCTTGCCGGCCCAAAGCGTGGTCACGTTCGTTGGGCAGGTGGCTGCCAGTTCGACGACACCCCCGGTACTGATCGCGGTGGATGACCAGACGATGGATGCCGGGGAAACGCTTTTAGTGACCAACACGGCAAGCGATCCGAACGTGCCGCCGGAAAACCTGACCTTTAATCTGTTGAATGGCCCGGCGGGAGCAGCGTTGACGCCGCTGGATGCAACCGAAGCGCAATTCAGTTGGCGAGCGCCAGTAAACTCGGCCGGCACGACCAACCCGGTGACGGTGTCGGTGACGGACACAGGAACGCTGCTGAGCGCCACCAACAGTTTCAATGTCATTGTCAATCCATTAAGCTCCCAGCCGACGGTGAGTTCGATTGGCACATCCGGCGGGCAGGTGACATTGGTTTTGAATGGGCCGCTAGGACCGGATTACACGGTTTTGACTACGACGAATCTGACCGATCCCCTGTCCGCCTGGCAGGTGCTGATGACGACCAATTCGCCGGAAACGCCGGTGACATTGACGGTGCCCATTACCGCCGATCCAGTGCGCTTCTACAGCATTCAAATCGGGCCATGATTCTTGCTGGATTGATGATTTGCCGTCGCAAAGCATAAATAAGGTTTTAAGGTGAAAAAACAGCCCCGAAAGCGTTCGGGGCTGTTTTGCTTTCAAGGATAGTTTGAGTTCCCACAAAATCGGCCTCGCCATGGGTGTAACACATGTAACGCACTGAAAATCAATAAAACGGCAGCTTTTTGCGAGCCGATTTATTGATATGAAACATGCCGCGCATCAGTTGGAAATGGTTTAAACAACAAGGATCTGCACACAAAACCATGGTTTTATCCATTCCCAAAATCGAAAAAAATGATAAACTAACGTCACAGTCAGACCGAAAACAAAAGAAATGCATTCAGACGTATTATGAAGACATCTATTAAAATCCTCACCGCAATGTCCGTGTTGGCGCTGGCCACGGCGGCTCGGGCCACTTCAACAACCACTCTGGGCGGTGTTACCCTATCGGATTCCGATAATCTAGGAAGCAGTTGGTTGGGAACACCTACCTTTACCACAAGCGCGAACACTTCCGTTTTCAGCGTTGGGGAAAATAATTACGGCACTGGCGTTGTCACTTTGGATGAGCCTTATGGGAATGGGGGGCTGGCCCAAAGCTTTTCTCTGACTACGGGAGGCACATTAGCCAATATACAAATCATGTTGGGCGGCTCCCCTAACACCCTTGGGGTGGCATTGTATGATTTAGGTCCTTCTAGCTCCTACGTCCAGGCAGGTAATGCCAGTTTCATACCGGGCTATAACCCGGGCTCAACAGCAGTTAATTTGCTGCCTTATACCACGTCAGGTGGTCTTTGGACCGGTGAAATCACGTTCGGTTTCGACGGAAATAATGGAACTGCGGGAAAGGTGTCGGAATTAAGTTTCTCCGGAACGGCAATAAACCTTGTGGCGAACGAGGAATATGCGTTTGAGTTGTTGCCTACTACGGTCCCCTCTGGAGGTCAGACGCAGTGGTGGCGTGGTAACCCCGGGAACGTTACGGTAGGACAGTCTTATCGTTACGGCGATGCGGGAAGTTCTGCGAATGGTGGCTATGGCGGTATCAATGGCCTCGTCCGAGAGCAGTCATTCGCAATTACACTTGTGCCTGAGCCGACCACCATGGCTCTGATGGGAGCGGGGATTGCTCTTACCGGATTGCTGATTCGCCGCCGCAAAGCATAATCGTCTTGCAGTTTAAGGTTTAAGAAGCAGCTCCGAAACGATTTTCGGGGCTGTTTTGTTTTTGACCGGGAAGCACTCCCGGGCTGCGCCAAAAAAATCTGGCGTTCTTCCTTGCCGAGACTTGGTCCGACAATTGACGGCAGCCGTTGTCGGAGCACAATCCCATCTTGTAGTTCGTTTTCCTGCGAGTTAAACGTGCTGCCAGGAGCGGTTGTACCATCGGGCTTGATCGGGGGCACGGTGCCGCGCTATTGAGTTGCGGTTTGTGTGTTTGTCAAGCTGTTGTCTCGGAAAGGAAGTTCTTTTGTATAGAATCCGATTTGATGAACGCATAATGGCGCACCGGCAGATAAACCAGCAGCGTAACCAACGCGAGCAGTGCACACACGATGTGGGGGCGGGACATCGGGCTGAATTCTAGAACTGGCGACGAGGGAATTCAAAAGTTTTCAATGGTTCCCCGGCCATGGGTTTCCGATCGAACATCCCATCGCTCGCTCTTTGGTTCTTAAGCGAATGAGGGTGGTGGTACGTTTTGCGAGCGTAGAGACGCCGCGCTGCGGCGTCACCGTCCGCGTTCAGCGGACGGAACCTCAACGGCTATGAATCATTCGATGTTTCGTTGCGCCGCTGAACACGGCGCGGTCATCGCAGCGCGATGACGCTACCCTAAAATTCCAAAACGTACCACTACCCGAACGAGCTATGAATGGATCAGGGGCAAGGAGAGGCTGAAGATTGAGCCCTGGTCGATCTCGCTTTGGGCCTGAATGGTACCCAGGTGTTCCTGCACGATGCGCTGGCTGATGGCCAGCCCCAGTCCGGTGCCGTTTTTCTTGGTCGTGAAAAATGGCTCGAACAGCCGCCCCAGATTTTCCCGCGCAATGCCCACACCAGTGTCCTGGATGTTTATGCGTATCAAACGCGCCGCGGATCTGCCTTCCGCGGTTTCGGTGGCCACCGTGATCACGCCCTTCGTGTTCATTGCCTCGAGTGCGTTCAGCAACAGGTTCATGAACGCCTGCTGCAATTGCGTATCATCTCCACGCACGGTATCCACCCGGGCCCCGTAACGGCGCTGGAGCGAAACCGATTTCCCGGTGATCTGGTGATGCAGCAGCCGCAGCGAATGTTCCAGCACCTCATGCACGTGCACGGTGGTAAACACGGCTCCCTTGGGTGCTGCGAACCGCAACATTTGCGTGACGATCGCATTGATGCGCTGCAATTCACGACTGACGACTTCGGTCAGTTCCGTGTCCTGGCCTTTTTGCATCAGCAAATCGGTAAACGTCTTGATGGCAACCATGCCGTTTTTGATTTCATGCGCCATGCTGGCTGAAAGCGTGCCGAGGCTGGCCAGCCGGTCGAGTCGCCGCATGTTCTGCTCAAAAACCGGCGCGGAGGTCAGGTTGTTGAGCACGACCACGACCTGCGATTGCGTGCGCGTTTTCACCGGCAAAACGCTCGCCCGCAGCGTGGTGACGCCGCGGTTGGGAGTTTTCAACAAAATTTCCAGGTTGGTCGCCGGCTGGCCGCTCCGGGCGGCGTCGCGGATGAGCCTGGGGAGCGGGGCAGGCAGGGAATTCATCGATGCGTTCCGCAGCCGCTCGGCCTTTGCGCGCAAGTGCGCGGCGGCTTCGGGTGTGCAGGCGGCAATGCGTCCGCGCGCATTTATCACCAGCACCCCGCACGCAAGACATTCCTGCAAAAGACCCGCCGAGCTTCCGGTTGGAAGTTCGCTGTTTTCCCGAGTTGAATCGCCGGGTGGCATAATGCAAAACAATTTTCGGCGCCCGCTTACCCTTGCTTTTGTTGCCCCTGCAACCAAATGAATGCGCTTATACTAAATCGCGTTTGCGCCGCGACAAACAAAAAAAGCTGAAATCACATTTTTTCCGGCGAAAACAGCGACGTTTTACGGCTGACGTTTCGACTTCATGGGATTACGCTGGTGCCTGCCGAATGAAAAATACTTTCGATACCATCGAATCCATCATCGCCGATGTTCGCCGCGGCAAAATGGTCATTGTTGTGGATGATGCTGACCGTGAGAACGAAGGCGATTTAATCGTGGCAGCGCAATTCGTAACGCCTGCCGTCGTGAACTTCATGGCCAAGCACGGGCGTGGCCTCATTTGCGTGCCAACCACGGCCGAGCGGCTGCAACAACTCGGCATTGACCGGATGGTGCGTCAAAACCGGGAGAGTTTCCGCACGGATTTTCAAGTGAGCGTGGATGCCGCGCGCGGCATCACCACCGGTATCAGCGCCGCCGACCGCGCCCGGACGATTCAAATCATGGCTGCGCCGACCGCCGTGCCGGATGATCTGGTCCAACCCGGCCATGTCTTTCCTTTGCGTGCGCGCCCCGGCGGCGTTCTGCAGCGCGCCGGCCACACCGAGGCGGCGGTAGACCTGGCGCAACTCGCCGGGTTGCGGCATATCGGCGTGCTTTGCGAAATTCTTAACGACGACGGCACGATGGCGCGGCTGTCGCAGTTGCGCAAGTTCGCCAAAATCCATCATCTGAAAATCTGCACGATTGCCGATCTGATTGAATATCGCCGCACGCGCGAAAAACTGGTCGAACACGTTGAAGTGGTGAAACTGCCGACGGATTACGGCGATTTCGATTTGCATTTATACCGTTCGAAACTGGATGGGCAGCATCATCTGGCGCTGGTTCACGGTGATGTTTCCGGACGGGACAAGGTTTTCGTGCGTGTCCACAGCGAATGTCTGACCGGGGATGTTTTTGGTTCGCGCCGCTGTGATTGCGGCTCGCAATTGCATCAGGCGATGCGGCAGGTGGCTGAGGCCGGGCGGGGCGTGATTGTTTATATGCGGCAGGAAGGCCGTGGCATTGGCCTGGCCCCGAAAATCAAGGCCTATAAATTGCAGGAGCAGGGCTACGACACTGTCGAGGCAAACCGGAAACTCGGCTACGAAATGGACCTGCGCGAATACGGGCTCGGTGCGCAAATCCTCGTCGATCTCGGCTTGAAAACCATCCGGTTGCTGACGAACAACCCGAAAAAGATCGTCGGATTGGAAGGCTACGGGCTGAAAATCGTCGAGCAGGTGCCGATTCGTGTGAAACCCAATCCGCACAACGAACGCTATTTGAAGGCCAAGCGGGAAAAAATGGGGCATCTGCTTTGAATTTACGATTCACGATTGAAACACTTCTTTGAAATCCCGGCCGGCCGGGTCGCAAATTTTCTGCAGGGTCCAGCCTCCCGCGAAGGCGGGTGGCTCGAATGTTTCGGCGCCCGGCGCCAACACTACAACTCAAAGCGGGCCACCCGCAAATTTTGTGTCAATTCCTTTCGATTCGTGGTTAAATTCGAGGGATGCTTCGCAAGGTTCAGCAAAAGAAGATTCAATCGCCCGGCGGGACCTTCGCCATCGTGGCGTCGCGCTACAACGCGCGTTACGTGGACGCCATGCTGCGCGCCGCCGAGGCAGAGTTGCGGCGCGCCGGCGTTTCTCGAATCCAGATCGTCCGCGTGCCCGGCGCGTACGAGATTCCCATCGTGGCCAAACGTTTGGCCCGCGCTGCGCACCTGGACTCGCGTGCCCCGCTTTCGGCCATCGTATGTCTGGGCGTGATTTTACGCGGTGAAACGGTGCACGCCGCGCATATCGGTGAAGCCGTCAGCCGCGGGCTTATGGAGATCCAACTCGCCCACGAAATCCCCGTTGTTCACGAGGTGCTGCTTTTGGAAAACGAAGCGCAGGCGCGCGCCCGCTGTCTCAACCCAAAACACAATCGTGGAACCGAAGCGGCCCAAACGGCCCTGGCCCTGGCCCGCGTCATGGCGGGTTTGAACAGCGCCGACTGAAAGTCATCAAATACAAATAGTTAACAGTGAGGCTGGATGCTTGTGAAATTTTTCACATAAATTCTTGCCGGCCGCAACCGGGACTGTTAGGTTGTGACCGGTTTTTGCGCTTCGAAAGACAAAAAAGTATGAAAAAATTCTTATTAATCCTTGTCGTTGCGATGCTTGTGGCTGTTTCGATCACGCAGGCGGCAGATATCATTGGCACCATTACACTCAACGGCACGCCACCACCGGAAGTGCCTTACACGCCGCTCATGAATGATCCCACCTGCGGCGCGATGTATAAGACCGCGCCGACCACGCACTTTTACGTGGTCGGGCCGAATCATGAACTCGCCGATGTGATTGTTTCCTTGAAGGATGTCACGGGCAAATCCACCGGCGCCAGCCAGCCACCCGTTACGCTGGATCAGAAGGGCTGTCTGTATGTGCCCCAAATTCTGGCTATCCAGACGGGCCAGAAGCTGGTGGTTAAAAATTCCGACTCTTGCATTCACAACGTCCATGTTGTGCCGGCGGTGGCGGGAAATCCGGAATCCAATCAGGTGCAAATGCCCGGTGGCGCGGACCTGACCTATACCTTTCCCAAACCGGAGATGTTCATGAAATTCAAATGCGACGTCCA
Source organism: Verrucomicrobiia bacterium (assembly GCA_035279985.1). GTDB lineage: Bacteria > Verrucomicrobiota > Verrucomicrobiia > Limisphaerales > UBA11358 > UBA11358. Next base: position 9,176 of record DATEGR010000304.1, on the reverse strand, counting down.
TCCGTGGATGTTTGCCTGGGTGAGTGTGATTGACAGTCCGTACTATTGCCTCAGCGACAAGGAAGGCAAATTCGTCATCAAGAACGTACCACCCGGCAAATACACCGTGGAAGCCGATCATCGCAAGCTCGGTACCTTGACCAAAGAAGTGGAGGTCAAAGACAGCGATGTGACTGTGAATTTTGCTTTTGACGTAAAATAGGCCGGGAACCAGGATAACGCCGGTGTCTTCCTGCAACCTTGCTCTTGCGAAATGTCCGAAAACGCGCCTGTAAAAATCAATCGTTCATTGCATTGGTACGCTGTGCTGACGGCGTTTTTTACCTTTTTGCTGCTTGGCGCGGGCGGCTTGGTTACCAGTCATGAAGCCGGCATGTCCGTGCCCAACTGGCCCAACAGCTTTGACTACAATATGTTCCTGTTTCCGCCGTCCAAATGGACTGGCGGTATTTTCTACGAGCGCACCCATCGGTTGATCGCTTCCGGGGTTGGACTGATGACGACCATTCTCGCCGTCTGGCTCTGGCTCAAGGACTCGCGCCGATGGATGCACTGGATTGGCACAGCGGCTTTTCTCCTCGTCGTGGCCCAGGGCGTTCTCGGTGGCCTGCGCGTGGTTCTGGCCGACGCCCAACTCGGCATCTTTCACGCGATCATCGGGCAGTTGTTTTTCGCCCTGACCGCCGCCATCGCCCTGTTCACCAGCCGTTGGTGGTGGGCGCAAGCATCTGCCCGGCCTGACCCGACCGATTTGCAGGTTGCCGTCGGAATGACTGCGCTGCGCCGGCTGGTGCTGGCGACCACCGTACTGATTTTGTGCCAATTAATCATCGGCGCGACGATGCGGCAGCAGCACGCCGGCTTGTCCATCCCTGATTTTCCACTCGCCTACGGAAAAATCTGGCCGGACACCGGCACCGCAGCGGTTCAAGGCTACAACGAACACCGCATGAACGTGATTGCCGAAAATCCAATCACGGCTTTCCAGATAGTTTTGCAAATGGTCCATCGCCTTGTCGCGCTGGTGATTTTCGTTTTAATCGTGGCCTGTACCTGGCAGGCGTGGCGGCAACTGGGCAGAAAGGACCCGCTGGCAAAATTCGCGCTCTTCTGGCTGGCACTGATTCTGGGGCAAGTCCTTCTGGGCGCGGCGACGATTTGGTCCAACAAAGCCGCCGACGTGGCGACCGCGCATGTGCTGGGCGGCGCACTTTCGCTCGTGACAGGCGCGCTCTGGTATATTATTGCTTTTCGCCGTTTCGCGGCACAGCCCGAAATTGCGCCCGCCACAACAATATCCGGTGCGTATGGAGGCGCTCCGGCCATGGCCGTTAACAAGTGAAATGAAAGAAATCTCGGTTGAAATTTTAAGCGCACCGGCTTCCGGTGTCGGGGTGGGAGAAAAAAGTTGGGTGGCGGTCTTCGCCGATCTGGTCAAGGCGCGATTGACGACCCTCGTGCTGCTGACGACGCTCGTCGGTTTTTACGTCGGCTGGCGCGGCCCGATGGATTACGCGCTCATGCTCAATACGCTGGCGGCCACAGCGTTGGTTGCAGCCGGCGCGGCGGCGCTGAATCAATTGCTTGAACGCGAGCACGACGCCAAAATGCGCCGCACCCAAAACCGGCCGTTGCCGGCGGGCCGTTTGCAGCCAAACACCGTTATGCTGTTTGGCGGCGTTTGTGCGGTGACAGGCCTGGTTTATCTGGCGCTGGCGGTGAATCTGCTGACGTGCGTCATCGGCGCCGTCACCCTTATCAGCTATTTATTCATTTACACGCCGCTGAAGCGGGTGACGTGGCTGAATACAGCCGTCGGCGCGGTGCCCGGGGCCTTGCCACCGTTGATGGGTTGGACGGCCGCTCGCGGCGAATTGAGCGGTGAAGGCTGGGCGTTGTTCGCCATCGTCGCGTTCTGGCAAATCCCTCACTTCCTGGCGATTGCCTGGATGTATCGCGATGAATACGCGCGCGCCGGCTTCAAAATGCTGCCGGTGATCGACCCGGACGGCCTGCGCACGGGACAACAAACCGTGAGTCACACTCTGGCGCTGATGATGGTGGCGCTGTGCCCCTTCGCCTTCAAGATGGCCGGACCGGTTTATCTCGCGGGTGCTCTGGTGCTGGGTGCAGGCTTCCTGTGGTGCGCCATTCAATTTTCGCGGCAACTCACCCGGGCGCGAGCGCGCCAGTTGTTTCTGGCTTCAATCCTTTATCTGCCGTTACTGCTGGCGGTGATGGTCCTGGACAAGGTGAAATAATATGGAAACGATTGTTCATGAATTTCCGCCGTACCGCGAGCATGAGGCGGCTCACGAACCCGCAGCACACGGGCATCACGCGGACATCGGTTTCTGGCGCAAATACATTTTTTCGACCGACCATAAAATCATCGGCATCCAATACGGCTTTACGGCCCTGTGTTTCATGCTGTTCGGATTTTTCCTGATGCTGATGATGCGCTGGCAGATTGCGCATCCCGGCGCGCCGGTTCCGGTGGTCGGGCCGCTTTTGGCAAAAATCCTCGGCCAGCCGGCCGCCGGCGGGGTGATGTCGCCGGAGCTTTACAATTCGTTCGGCGCGATGCACGGCACGATTATGGTGTTCCTGGCGATTGTGCCGCTGGCGTTCGCCGCGTTCGGCAATTATGTCGTGCCACTGATGATCGGCGCGCCGGACATGGCGTTTCCGCGAGTGAACATGGCGAGCTATCAAGCCTATGTGCTCGGCGGGCTGGTCATGCTGGTGAGCTTTTTCATTCCCGGCGGCGCGGCCCAGGCGGGCTGGACCTCGTATTCGCCGCTGGCGACGTCTATTCCCACCGAAGGCCAGTTATTCTGGATCATCGGCATGGTGCTGCTGATCACGTCGTCGCTGCTGGGCGCGGTGAATTTCATCGCCACCATCATTCAATTGCGTGCACCGGGCATGACGTGGATGCGGCTGCCATTTTTCGTCTGGGCGCAGTTTGTGACGGCGTTCCTTTTGCTGCTCGCCTTTCCGCCGCTGGAGGCGGCGGCGATCATGCAATTGATGGACAATGCCGCGCACACCAGCTTCTTCCTGCCAACGGGTCTGGCGGTGGGCGGGCAACTGGCGCATATCAGTGGCGGCGGCAGCCCGTTGTTGTGGCAGCATTTGTTTTGGTTCCTTGGCCATCCGGAAGTGTATGTGCTGATTCTGCCGGGCATGGGCATTGTTTGTGAAATCATCGCCAACAACACCCGCAAACCAATCTGGGGTTACAAATCCCTCGTTTATTCGGTACTGGTGGTCGGATTTCTGTCGTTCATCGTCTGGGCGCATCATATGTATCTGACCGGCATGGGCACGAGAATCGCCACGTTCTTTCAGGCCACCACGATGATGATTTCGATTCCGTCGGTGATCATTTTGACCTGTCTGTTCATATCATTGTGGGGCGGCTCGATCCGGTTCAACACGCCGATGTTGTTCGCACTGGGTTTCCTGCCGATGTTCGGCATCGGCGGCCTGACCGGCCTGCCGCTGGGCCTGGCGCCGACCGACATCCCGTTGCATGACACGTATTACGTCATCGCCCACTTCCATTATGTGGTGGCGCCGGGAACGATCTTCGCGCTGTTCGCGGGGATTTATTACTGGTTTCCCAAAATGACGGGACGGAAGATGAATGAATTCTGGGGACGCGTGCATTTCTGGGGTTCGTTGGTTTTTATGAATCTGGTTTTCATGCCAATGTTCGCGCAGGGTTTGGAGGGCATGTTGCGGCGCATGTCCGATGGTGGCGCGAATTACTCCGCCGCGCGCGTGCCCGGCGTTTTGGACACGCTGCCCAACGATATCATGGCGCTGCACACGTGGATTCTCTGGGCCGCCGTCGCCCTGGGCGTCGCGCAGATTCCCTTCATCATCAACCTGTTCTGGAGCATCAATTATGGTGAAAAGGTGAAAAACGACAATCCGTGGGGGGCGACGACCTTGGACTGGCAGGCGCCCACGCCGCCGCCGCACGGGAATTTTGCCGAGCCGCCGCAAATCTATCGCGGCCCATACGAATACAGCGTGCCGGGTCACGACACCGATTTCACACCCCAAAACGAACCTGACCGGCCGGGCATACCTGCGCCTTCACCCACCCGGGTACCTGTGCATTAACTCATGGAAATTCCCTACGCTGTTTATCCCCGTCCCGACACCGGCATTTATAACGCCAAGGTCGGCATCTGGCTGTTCCTGGCATCGGAAGTGATGCTTTTCGGCGCGTTGTTTTCCGCGTATGTGTTGATCCGTGTCGGCACCCCGCCCGGCGAATGGCCGCACGGCTGGCAGAACGTGACGCTCGGCACGTTGAACACGCTCGTGCTGGCGGTGTCGGCCATCACGACGCTCATGGCCTGGGTGGCCTGCAAGGTGCGGCAATTTGGCAAGTTCAAGTTTTTCCACGCCTGCACCTTATTGCTGGCACTGGCATTCCTGTGTATCAAGGGGTTCGAGTATTACGACCATTTGACCCATTACGAAATCCATCTCATCCGTGGCACCACGGCTGGCGGAAGCATCGCCGACGGGCACATGGTGGAAAACGATCCTCAAAAAGATTACGTGGTAATTAAAGGCCGATACGCGAACGACGAAAAGGAGTTGATTGACCTGCGCGCGCAGAAAGAAGTGCAGGAGACGGAGCTCAAAATCCCGCGTTCGCAAATCAAGGACCTGCAAAGCTACGGCCCCTGGCACAACGATTATCTGGCGCTGTACTTCACCATGACCGCCTTGCACGCGCTGCACATTCTCGGCGGCAGCATTGTCATCGGCTACCTCTGGGGGCCGGGCCGCAAGCTGTGGAAGGTTGATCCCGAACATTTTACCAACCGCGTCGAAGTGTCCGGTCTGTTCTGGCATTTTGTGGACCTGGTCTGGATATTTCTCTTTCCGGTCTTATATTTGATGTGATTTGAATTTATGAGCGAATTGAAAACGGCTGAACAGCACAACGCGCCCTTCGTGGGCAAATCGGAATTGCACGGGCACCCCGTGGATTTCAAAAGCTATCTCCGGCGCTGTGTTTTTGTACTGGTGGCCGTGGTGTGCGCGGTGTCGCTGATGCTCGTGGCTTCGTATCTGCCGCCAGAGCGTTTCAGCTGGGCCGCGAAGGTGACGATGATTCTGGCCATCGCCTGCAGCAATGCCTTCGTCGTGGCCGGGTTTCTCATGCATCTGTTGTCCGAGAAGAGGATGATTTACACGCTGCTTGCCTTCACGGTGTTCTTTTTCGCCGGCCTGATCGGGCTGACGGTTTGGGCCATGCAGGATTTTCCAGCGGGTACCGCGACACATTGAACCATGTCACTTAAAGCCGTCCATCTTATTTTCGTGAACGCGCTGACGGTGCTGTCCTTCGGCTGCGCGATTTGGAAGTTTATGGATTACCGCAGTGAAACCGGGACCACCGGCGATTTGCTGTTCAGCCTGGCAGCCGTGGGGTTGGGCATTTTGGTGATTATTTATGGCCGCTATTTTTTAAAGAAACTGAAAAAAATGAGTTACCTATGAAATCGTCCCGCAAGTTTTGGAGAACCTTATTGATCGCCGCCATGGGCGCGGCAGCCCTTGCGCCATCACCGCTGCTCGCCTGCGCCGCCTGCTATGGCAGGTCCGATTCGGCGCTCGCCGAAGGCATGAACTGGGGCATCTTTACCCTCATGGGCGTTATCTTGACGGTGTTGACCTGCATTCTGGTTTTCTTCGTTCACATAGTTCGCAAGGAAGAAAAGGCAGTGAACAATCCGGCACCGCCCAATTCCCCCGAGATATGACACAATGGTTCGCTGACAAGGTGTTGCATCTGCCCGAACTGGCCTCCAAAAACGGCAGGGCCATAGACGCATTGATGGTTTATATCCACGTGCTGATGCTTGCGCTGTTTGTCGGCTGGATTATTTATTTCTTCTACGCGCTCTACCGTTTTCGCCAGTCGCGCAATGCCAAAGCCAATTATCACGGTGTCCGCAGTCACGCATCCAACTACATCGAGCTGGCCGTCGTGGTCATCGAGGCGGTGCTCCTGGTCGGCATCGCCGTGCCGCTTTGGGCCAAAGCGGTGGATAAATTCCCGCCCGCCAGCGAATCCACGGTCATTCAAATTGTGGCGCAGCAATACGCGTGGAACGTTCGTTATCCCGGCCCGGATGGCGTTTTCGGCCAGCAAGACATGAAATTCGTCACGTCGGACAATGTCTTCGGCGTGGACCCCACCGATGCCCGCGGCAAAGACGACATACAAACGCTTAACGACGTTCACGTGGTCGTAAACAAGCCCGTCATCATCTACCTGAGTTCCAAGGATGTGATTCATTCCCTGCGGATCCTGCCGATGCGCGTTTGTCAGGACGCGATTCCCGGACTGCGCATTCCCGTCTGGTTCACGCCCACCAAGGTCGGCAAATATCAAATCAATTGCGCCCAGCTTTGCGGCCCCGGCCACGCCAGCATGTCCGGCGGCTTTCTCACCGTGGAAAGCGAAGCGGACTTTAAAAAATGGATTGCCTCCAAGTCCGGCGCGACCGCCAGCTTTGAATAGACAGTTGCCTGGCCGGCGGGCAGGATGGCTTTGCATGAATGGCTCCGCTCGACGATTCCCGCTGACAATTTGGGCCGGTTTTGGCCTGCTCTTCGGTCTGCTGGGTTTGATGTATCTGCTTTCCCTCGTGGAATACAGCCAGGCGAGACAGAAACCGTTGCCGGTCTTGAATCAAATCGCCGGCTTCACGTTGACCAATCAGGAAAACAACGTCATGACCCTCGCCGATTTGAGCAACCGCGTCTGGGTGGCGGACATCGTCTTTACCCGCTGCGCCGCCTCGTGCCCGATCATGTCCACGGAAATGAAATCATTGCAGGACGCGCTGCCAGCCACCAGCCGGGCGAGGTTGGTCACGCTGACGACCGATCCCGATTATGACACGCCGGCGATTCTGAAAAAATATGGAGAACGCTATGGCGCGGATTTTCAGCGTTGGACGTTTTTGACCGGCGCCAAAAAGGAACTGGCGGGTCTGGCCGCCGGCAGTTTGAAACTGGGTTCCACGCCGGTGGCGCCGCCCGACCGGCAAAGTCCCGTTGACTTGTTTGTGCACAGCACGATTTTCGTGGTGGTGGACAAGCAGGCGCGGCTGCGCGGCATTTTTCAAACCGAGGGCCAGGATGTGAATTGGGCGAAGGTCAAACCGCAAATCCTTGCCGCCGTGAAGCAATTGGAAGGCGGTTGATGAATATCCACGATCTGCCCGCCGTCAATGCCTCGCTCAACGGCCTCAGCGCGGTTTTGCTGACCGTTGGTTTTGTATTCATCCGCCGGAAAAACAAGATTGCGCATCGCAACTGCATGATTGCGGCGTTCGTCACCTCGATCGTCTTTCTGGCGTGTTACCTCACTTACCACGGCTATCTGGCAGTGGTCTTGCACGAAGGACCGACGCAATTCCTGCATCCGCGATGGTTCCGCCCCATTTACCTGGCTATTTTAATTTCCCACAGCCTCCTCGCCGCCGTGATTGTGCCCCTGGTTCTGGTGACGCTGTATCGTGCAAAAAAGGAACGGTTCGAACTTCACAAAAAAATCGCGCGCTGGACCTGGCCGCTGTGGATGTACGTTTCCGTGACCGGCGTGTTGGTCTACCTCCTGCTTTATCAAATTTTCCCGCAAGCCAAACCGTAGCCGCCGACGTGAGGAGGCTCACTATTTTCGATTTACGATATACGATTTACGCGATCGCCTGGACATTGGGTGGGTTCGTAAATGGTAAATCGAACATCGTAAATACCGGGGCTTGTCGCCGTGGTTAAAATCGGCAAACCAAACCGCGTCATCGGTTGTGAATTCCACAGCCGTTGAGCACTGCAATGCGGACGGGTGGTTTCAGTGATTTTAATTGACGCCGGTTCCGGACTGCCGCATAATAAACAAACCCGAATCAAAAAAGTAGAAGGGGTAAAGCCCTATGAATACCCGAATTCTTGCTCTGGGAGCGGTTGCGTTCGTTTCCCTCAATTCCGCCTTCGCCGATTTATCCGTGCCCGAAAGCACACTGTCGTGTGTCCCGCCCGCACCGGGTCTCGTCGGCTGGTGGCCGGGGGAAGGCAGCGCCGATGATGTCATCGGCGGTGACAATGGAACGCTGGCGGGGGGCGCCACCTTTGCCGCCGGCGAGGTCGGACAAGGGTTCCGTTTCGATGGAACCAGCGGCTACGTGCAGATTCCTGACTCCGACGCGCTCAAGCCGACCAACGTGACCGTCGAGGCCTGGGTGTGGCTGGATCCGAGCCTGCCATCCGGCCGCGGCGGCGAACAGATCGTGTTTAAGAAGAACACGTGGTCCGCATGGTTTGAAGGTTATAGTCTCCTGAAGGAAACCATTGATAACGGGGACGGGACTTACTCCGACCGTTTCCAATTTTGTATCTCACGGTATGGCGATCAGGTCATCATTAATTCCCAGACCATCGCCCAGCGCGGGGTATGGTACCACGTTGCCGCGACGTATGATGGCAACCGGTCTGTCCTTTACGTCAACGGCGTGGCGGAGGCGTCGGCGACGGCGGGCTTCGCGCTCGACTACGATACGACCCCTGTTTTCATCGGCACATCAGGCACGTGGCCACCCTATCTCTCCATGTTCGGTGGAATCATTGACGAAGTTTCGATTTACAATCGCGCCCTTGCATCAAATGAAATCGCCACCATTTACCGGGCTGGCAGCGCCGGCAAATGCGCATCGCCGCCGCTCTGTGTGCCGCCGCCATCGGATTTGGTGAGTTGGTGGCGGGCTGAAGGCAACGCCGATGACAGCAGCGATACGAACAGTGGCCTGCTTGAAAACGTTACGTTCACCAACGGCATGGTGGGGCAGGCCTTTCATTTGAACGGATCCAATGCGGACGTGCAGATCCCGTATTCAACCAGTCTCCAACCGACCAATATTACCGTTGAAGCCTGGGTGAAGCTTGACGCGCTGGCCTCGCCGGTGGCCGCCTATCCGGGACTGCAATACATCGTTTTCAAAAAGAACTCGCGCGGCGGTAATTTTGAGGGTTATGACCTGGAGAAAAACCGGATTAACGGTCAGGACGTATTTCGTTTTCAAGTCACTTCCGCGGGTGGTCTGCAAATCCCCGCGGCTTCCACCACCGTGCCG
>DATEGR010000303.1:0-4613 GCA_035279985.1 Verrucomicrobiia bacterium | reverse complement strand
TTTTCGCCTTCGCCTCCTGTACCTTGTTTTCGCCGAAAAGGAGCTGGCCGCCGTCCGCCGCCGCGCGAATCATCTCCGGCGGCTGGCTTTTGGTCACCGCCAGCAAAGTGACCGAATCCGGTCCGCGTTTACAACGGTCGCACGCCGCCCGAATCCGTTCCCGGAGCAAATTCAAATTTCCTGCAATGTCCACGGCAGGATTTTAACCACAGATGGGCATAGATAAACACGGATTTTTGCCGCGGCGTCCTTTAAATGCCGTTTCCCGCAGGCTATCGGTGTTCACCTGCCGCCTCCACGCGAGTGAGTCAAAGTAATTTTTATCTGTGTTCATCCGTGTTTATCTGTGGTTGAATTTTCCGGCATGAATTATTGGTTGGTGAAACAGGAACCGGAAGATTACTCGTGGTCTGACTTTTGGCGGGACGGGGAGACAGCCTGGACCGGGGTCCGCAGTTTTCCGGCCCGCAAGAGCCTCCGCGGCATGAAAACCGGTGACCTTGTTTTCTTTTATCACAGCGGCGAGGCCAAATCCGTCATCGGTCTGGCGCAAGTTGCCCGGGAGGCTTATCCGGACCCGACGGGTGGTGAAGAGGACTGGGCAGCGGTTGACCTGGTGCCGGTCAAGCCCCTGGTGAAGCCGGTGACCCTTTCGCAGATCAAAGCCGACAAAATGTTAAAAGAGATGGTGCTGGTGAAACAATCCCGGCTGTCCGTGATGCCGGTGACGCGCGAGCAGTTCACGCGGTTGCTGGAGTTGTCGGGAACGAAGGCTTGACGTTTTTGACCGCCGCGGTCGCTGCAGTTACACCGCGGCGCCGTTTATGATATTCCAACGAGCCCGCCCACGGCAAAAGCAGCGCAATTACCAGGAAGCCGATGACCGTCTGCCAGGCACTGGCAGGCGTGAACATTTGGATGACGGTGGTTGCGGCTATGACCAGCGGCAGATGAAAGGAGAATACTGCCAGCGAGTGCCGCCCCAGCAACGCGGCCGGAGCCAATAAACGGACAGGTGGGTGGGGATTCCAGGCGAGCAGGAGGGCGGTCCATGCCCCGAAGTCGAGCATCCGCAGTGGTCCCAGCGTCCATTTGTCCATCCAAAGGAAAAGGTCGGGATTGATCCACGCCTGCGGCCAGAAACCCCAGCGCAAAAGCAGCGCGCCCGAAACAACCGCTGCCGCCGTTCCGGCCACAGCCAGACGATATCGGGGCGCAACGATTTGTCTTCGGAGAGAAGTTTCGCCAATAGCCACGCCGCAAACCCAGAGGAATTGCCAGGCGAGGAGATCAAAGGACCCCCAACGCAGCGGTAATCGATGCGTGGGGTCGCCGATAAAGCCGACATCCAGTTTGAACTGCGCGACCAGCCAGCCCAGCGCCGAGACGGCCAGTAGAATTCCCCAACCACGCCGGCGGGCGAAGGATAACAACCAGGGTGTCACGCCCAGGAAAATGACGTAAAGTGGCAGAATGTCGAACAGCGGCGGCTGGTGCAGCAGCAGCGGCATCAGCGCCAGGCTGCCGAAGGGATGTCCAAGGAAATCAGAAAAGTGAATTGCCAGCGGCGGCATTTGATTGGCCGACACCCAGATGATCAACACGACCGGCACCAATACCGCCAGGTGAACCACGTAAATCAACCGGGTGCGTTTCCAGATGCGACGCGACATCACTGTCCAGTTCCCTTGCAGGTAAAGCTTGCCGTAAACCCAACCGGCCAGGCAGGCGCTGAGAAAAATAAAACCCTCCGCGGCACCGTTGCAGCCCAGGGGATCCTGAAACACATGGGACAAGGGCGTCGGCACATGCACCCCGGCCATGATAATCAAAAACAGACCCCGCAATGCGTCCAGTCGCGCGTCGCGCTTCTTCACGCCGAGTGTCGGCGACCCGACCGACCGGGCCTTGGTACAACTATTCACAGCAAAACTCCATGATAACGGAATTTCCGTTGAGTCAACGCCTTTTGATTTTGGGCACTGGACAATTCTTGTCGCGGTCATGGCATTTTTGACAGTGTTGGAGACAGGCTTGACCGAATGGTTGGGACTGGGTAGTTATCTGGCGACCACCGGCAAAAACCTTAACCCAAAACTCAGATATGACCGAGTCAAACACGATTCAAATCAAGGATACGACCGCCAATCCGGCTCCCCTGGGACTGCTCGCGTTCGGGATGACGACCGTGCTGCTGAATTTGCACAACGCCGGTTTTTATGAGCTCAACAGCATGGTATTGGCGATGGGAATATTTTACGGCGGCATTGCCCAGGTTATCGCCGGCGCCATGGAGTGGAAAAAGAACAACACCTTCGGGACCACCGCCTTTACCTCCTACGGCATGTTCTGGCTCACGCTGGTGGCACTGGTGCTGCTCCCCAAAACCGGTGCGATTGGCGCGCCCGACGATAATGCCATGGGTGCGTACCTCGCCATCTGGGGATTGTTTACGGCCGTGATGTTCGTCGGCACGCTCCGGCTGAACCGCGCGTTGCAGGTGGTCTTCGGCACGCTGACGTTGCTGTTCCTCCTGCTGGCCTATGAACATTTCAACAGCGCAGGCGTCGGCCCGGGCTTCAAACATTTCACCGGCTACGAGGGAATCGTCTGCGGGCTGTCTGCGATGTATGCGGGTTTGGCGCAGGTGCTCAACGAACTGGCGCGTCGAACCGTTTTGCCCCTGGGTCCGGTCCAGGCAAGTTGATTCAAAATCAGCGGGTCGTTGAAAAGCAGGAGACGACGTAAGGAGTCTCTGGCCGGGGTTGCGAATCTGAAGAAATGTGAGACTTGTTACCTCGTCTCCTGCCCGAACGCTGTTCGCACACTGTCACCCAGGGCCGCGACCATGCGCCTGACCTGGGTGCGAGTGGCGCAATACGGTGGCATCAGGACAATCACGCTGCCGATCGGACGCGTGAGCACGCCGCGTCGAGCCATGGCCTCACATACCCGGATGCCGGCGCGTTCGCGCAATCCAAACGGCTTACGCGTTCGCCAGTTTTTTACCAGCTCGATGCCGGCCATCAGACCGACTTGCCGGATGTCGCCGACGTTCGGCAAGGTCCAGAGCGTCTGCAGCTCTTCCTGCAGGTTTCTTTCCAACCCCTGTCGCGCGCGGATGGATTCCGGGCTTTGGAGGATTTCGAGGCTCGCCAGCGCCGCGGCGGCCCCCAGTTGGTTGGCGGTGTAACTGTGCCCGTGGAAAAAGGTTTTGAACTCGTCGTATCCGCCAAGAAAGGCGTCGAAGATTTTTTGCGTTGTCAGCGTCGCTGCCATGGGCAGATAACCGCCGGTCAAGCCTTTGGCCAGGCATAGAAAGTCCGGCTGCACACCCTCGTGCTGCGAGGCAAAAATCAGTCCGGAGTTCGGAGTCCGGAGTCCGGAGTTGGGGACGCCCGTGCGTCCAAAGCCGGTCATCACCTCGTCGGCAATCAGCAATGTGCCATGGCCGCGCGCAATGTCCGTGGCGCGTTTCAACCAGCCCGGCGGTTGCGGGATCATGCCCGCCGCGCCTTGAGTCAGCGGCTCAAACACAAAAGCCGCGTAGGAATTTCCTTTCTTCCTTTGCGCGGAAAATTTCTGTTCGACCTTGCCGATGCATTCCCAGTGGCACTTGCGATATTCGCGCGCGTCGGCGCGTTCAGGCTTCGCCCGGTTGAACGGACACCGATAACAGTACGGCGACATGACCTTGTCCGTTTTGAACAACAGCCCGGAGTAACTCCGGTGAAACAAATCAATGTGGCCGAGTGCGACCGCACCCACGGTGTCGCCGTGGTATGCGCCTTCCAGGGAAAGGAATGTTGGCTGTTTGTTCCGGCCGGCGCGCCGGGTAAATTCGTAGGCGAGTTTGAGGGCGACTTCAAGGGCCGTGGAGCCGTCGTCGGAGAAGAAAACCTTGTTCAATCGCGGAACGTGGAGTGCGGAGTGCGGATTAGCCGTCTTGACCAGTTTTGCCGCGAGTAACGAGGCCGGTTCATTGGCCAATCCGAGCGCGGAGCTGTGCGAAATTTTTGTAAGCTGCCGCCGGATGGCCGCGTTGATTTGCGGATGATTGTGCCCATGCAAATTCGTCCAGATCGAAGCGTTGGCGTCGAGATATTCCCGGCCGTGAATATCGCGCAAGATCGCGCCCCTGCCTTCCGCAATCACAATCGGCTCGCGCTGCAACCAGTCGCGCATCTGCGTGAAAGGGTGCCAGACGAATTGGCGGTCCAGTTGGGCGAGTTTGTTCATTTGCGCCAAAGTCTAAAGTCCAAGGCCCAAAGTTTTGAGCGCGCGGATCAGTTCGGAAACGTCTTCCGATGAATGCGAGGCTGTCAGCGTCACCCGCAGGCGCGCTTTCCCCCGCGCGACGGTCGGATAACGGATTGCTGGAACAAAAAGGTTTTGCTCGCGCAATTTTGCGGCCGCCTGCACGGCCTGGTTTTCGTCACCAATGATCATGGGAATAATGGCGCCGGGGATTTGCGATTTACGATTTGCGATTTGCGATTGAAATTCGCCGACGCGTGACCACAGCAATTCCTGCCGCACCCTGCCTTCGGCAGATTGAACAAGCAAAATTGCTGCTTGAGCGGCGGCGGCAGCGGCGGGGACGGGTGCCGTGG
>DATEGR010000302.1:0-4423 GCA_035279985.1 Verrucomicrobiia bacterium | reverse complement strand
CGAACCCCAAGGTCACGGTGCCGGGCGACTTGCCCTTCGTTGAAATGTTGTTGCGAAACAAAACTTGATTCGAAATTTCCAGCGTTTGTGTTAGTTTTCCTCCGTTTATGAAACGACGTTTGATTTATGGAACGGTCATTGGGGCGTTGCTGCTGAATCTGGCCATCGGCACGCACCTTTATTTGAGCTCGGCCCAGGCGGCGGAACACAAGGATTCGGTCTATCCGAATCTGGAGCTTTTTGCCAATGTGCTGGAAAAGGTGCGTACGGAATACGTGGATGGCACCAACCTGACGTATCACGACCTGGTTTCGGACGCGCTCAAGGGGATGATTGACTCGCTCGATCCGCACAGCGAGTTCATGGACCCGGAGGAGTATCAGGAATTGCAGAGTGACACGGAAGGCGAGTTTGGGGGCCTGGGGCTGGTGGTCTCGATGAAGGACAATTATGTGACCGTGGTCACGCCGATGGACGACACACCGGGATTCCGCGCAGGCATTCTGGCCGGCGACCGCATCGTCAAAATCAACGGTCGCAGCGCAGAAAAGATGGCCCTGCCTGACGCGGTGAAGCTGCTGCGCGGCAAACCGGATACACAGGTCACCGTGACCATCCAACGCCCCTCGTCCGGCATGACCAGGAATTTCACGCTGACCCGCGCCATCATCAACGTGGACATGGTAAAGGACATCAACGGCAAAAAGGATTTCCCGCTCGGGCCGGACCGGATCGGCTACATTCGCATCACCCAGTTTGGCGACAATACCAGCGATGAACTGGGAGACGCGTTGAAAACCTTAAAAGCGGAGGGCATGCAGGCGTTGATCCTCGATTTGCGCGGCAACCCCGGCGGCCTGCTGGACGAGGCGGTCGGCGTTTGCAGCAAATTCCTGCCGCGGGGACAACTCGTGGTCACCACCGAAGGGCGCGATCCGGAACAAAATTCGACGCGGCGCGCGGAAGGCCATGGGGATGAATTAAAAGGCATGCCCATGGTGGTCCTGGTCAATCTCGGCAGCGCGAGCGCGTCCGAAATTGTCACCGGCTGTTTGCAGGATTTGCATCGCGCGGTCATTCTAGGTGAGAAAACCTTCGGCAAGGGCTCCGTGCAGAGCATTTTTCCGCTGGACGATGGCTCGGCGCTCAAGTTGACGACGGCCAAATATTACACACCCAGCCACCGGGTCATTCATGAACACGGCATCACGCCGGACGTGGTTGTGCCCATGACGGACGAGGAAGAGGCGGCATTGATCTTCAAGCGTTCGCTCGGCGGGCTGTACTCGCTGAGCCCGGAAGATCGCGCCCGCGTCGAAAAGATCCAGGACGTGCAACTCGACCGCGCCGAGGATTTGTTGAAGGGTATTTTACTGTACAGCCACCTGGCGAACCTGGAAAAAGTCGCGGTAAAATGAGATCCCGGTAAAAGAAATGTAGCGGCTTTCGGCAGAAAGCCGGACAATTCAGTTTTCCGAAGGTATGCGGCGGTCTGCCGACCCGCCGCTACGATAAAAAATGACCTTGCTCGCCATAGAAACCTCGTGCGACGAAACCAGCGCCGCCGTGGTGCGCGGCGGAACGATTCTTGCCAGCGTCATCTCCTCGCAAATCAAATTGCACGCCGAGTATGGCGGGGTGGTGCCCGAACTCGCCGCGCGCGAACATTTGCGGAATCTGGTTCCGGTTATCCAGGCGGCGCTGCAAGCAGCGCGGGTACAGCCCGAACAGCTTGACGCCGTCGCCGCCACGCAGGGGCCTGGGCTACCCACGGCGTTGCTGGTTGGATTCAAGGCCGCACAAGCCATCGCGTTTGCCCGGGAGAAACCATTCCTCGGCATCCATCATCACGAAGCGCACCTCTATTCGCCGTGGATTGTGGCGACACAGCCGCCCCTCTCCGGTCCATCGGACACCCTCTCCCCGCCGGGCGGGGAGAGGGACGGGGTGAAGGGTCGTGAGAAGGCAAAACAATTCGCCGCTGACTTTTCCAGTTTCCAACCCAACGTCTCGCTTATCGTCAGCGGCGGGCATACGATGCTGGTGCTGGTGGAATCGGAATTGAAACATTCCGTACTCGGCTCGACAACGGACGACGCAGCCGGTGAATGTTTTGACAAGACCGGCAAGTTGATGGGACTCCCCTACCCCGCCGGCCCGGAAATAGACCGGCTGGCGGAGACGGGGAATCCGAAGGCTTTCGATTTCCCGCGCCCCCTGCTCAACGACCCCGGCGATGACTTCAGTTTTAGCGGCTTGAAAACGTCCGTGCGTTATTTTCTCCGCGACCACCCGGAATTATTGAACGACGCGCAATCCGTGCGCAACCTGTGCGCCAGTATTCAGGCCGCGATTGTCGAGGTGCTGGTCGCCAAGACCCTGCGCGCGGCAAAGCGCAACGGCGTACGCTGCGTGACGGCATCCGGTGGCGTGACGTGCAATCGCGCCTTGCGCCGGGACCTGGCCCGCGCGTGCAAGAACGAAGGTTTTGCATT
Source organism: Verrucomicrobiia bacterium (assembly GCA_035279985.1). GTDB lineage: Bacteria > Verrucomicrobiota > Verrucomicrobiia > Limisphaerales > UBA11358 > UBA11358. The sequence continues at coordinate 1,928 of DATEGR010000302.1, read as the reverse complement.
GCACCTCGCCGACCGGGAGCTCTGCACCGACAACGCAGCCATGATTGGTATTTTGGCAGAACGAAAATTATCCGCCGGCATTCAACCAACGCCGCTCGACGAGGAAATCAAGCCGGGTTGGACTTTGGCATAAAGCAGGAAGTTTGCTGAAACGCCTGTAAGGGAGACGGTTCACCGGCAAAAGTACGCCCAGCTGCCGGCATGCGGCGGCCCTGATGCCTGTCAAACCTTCATTTGGGCTGCCGGGCAATTTTCTTTGCGGCCCGGTTTTTGAAGATCTGGTCGGTCAGCACGCCGATGAGCACCACCGCGCCCATGACGGCGAAGTTGAGCGAGCTGGGGATGTTCAGCAGGTTCACGAGGTTTTGCAGCACGAGCAGCAGGGCGGTGCCGATGAGGACGCCGATGACGGAGCCTTCGCCGCCGCGCAGGCTGCAACCGCCCAGCACCGCCGCGGCGATGCCGTAAAGCTCGTAGAAATTACCGTGGGTCGAGGGCGAAACGGAATTGGTGTAAAAGGCGAACAGGATGCCGGAGATACCCGTCAGCAGGCCGCCCAGCACATAGCTGCTGGCGATGACCCGCCGGGTGTTCACGCCGGAAAAGCGCGTGGCCTCCTCGTTGCGCCCGACGGCCAGGAGATATCGGCCATAGATGGAACGGTGCAGCACAATCCACATGACGATGGACGTTACGATCAGGATTACGAACGGCATCGGCAGGCCGAGAAAATCGCCATTGGCCAGGTGTTGCAGTGTCTTGAAACCGGCGGCATCGCCAAAGCCCCTGGTGGTGTCGTTGGAAATAAAGCGCGCGATGCCGCGATAGAGGAGCAAGCCGCAGAGCGTCACGATGAACGGCTGCATCTTGAAACGCGTGATGAGCAGGCCGTGGGCGTAGCCGAGCAGCATGGACACCGCCAGCGCAAACGCCACCCCCAGCGGCCAGGGCCAGTGCCAATCCGTCAGGGCCATTACCAGCAACATGCCGTTCAGGGCGATCATCGAGCCGACCGACAAATCAATGCCGCCCGTGATGATGATCATCCCGGCGCCTATGCTGAAGATGCCGAACAGGCCGATAAGATTGGCGGTATTGGACAGGTTGGCCTCGGAAAAGAAGGCGTGGTTTTTCAGCCCGGTGGCGGCGCACAGGACGACGAGCAGGACGAAAATCCCGAATTCCTTTTTCGTCACCAGGGTTTTAAGGAACGACGGTTTGTTCAATTCCGGCAGGGCTGTTTCCGGGGCAGGCGTTCCGACGGGTACGGGCGTTTGGTTGTGCATGAAATCAGTTGGTGTAGGCCGGCTTCGCGGCGGGAATTTTTTTCCCGACGGCGAGCTGCATAACGTTCTGCTCGTTGCAATCAGCACGGTCGAGCATACCGGTGATTTCGCCCTCGTGCATCACCGCGATACGGTCGCTGACATTCAGCACCTCCTCCATGTCGCTGCTGATCATCAAAATGACCGCCCCCTGCCCCGCCAGCGCGCGCATCAGCCGGTAAATCTCCGCCTTGGCGCCGACGTCAATGCCGCGGGTTGGTTCGTCCAAAATCATCACCCTGGGATTCATGGCGAGCCATTTGGCGAGGACGACCTTTTGCTGGTTGCCGCCGCTCAAGTTCAGGACGAGCGACTCGATGCCGGGGGTCTTGACCTTGAGGGAATCCACCTGCCGTTGTGCCACGCTGCGCTCGCGTTTGCGCTGGATGAGGCCGCCGCGCGAAAGCTGCCGCAACGACGGCAGGCTGACGTTTTCGCGGACGGACATCTCGACGATGAGGCCCTCGCTGCGCCGGTTTTCCGGAACGAGATAAATGCCGTGGTCAATCGCTTCGCGCGGCGCGTTGATGGAAATGTTTTTGCCGTCCAGAATGATTTGCCTGGCCGGCGAAGGGTCCAACCCCACCAGTGCCTTCGCCATTT
>DATEGR010000301.1:0-22580 GCA_035279985.1 Verrucomicrobiia bacterium | reverse complement strand
ACAACCAAAAGGCGAATGATCCTGGTTCCGCGATCAAGCCGGGGGGCATCTTTGGCTGTCATCCGGGAATGAAAAATCAACCAGCTTGGATTGTCATTACAAAAGTTATGAAGCCAATCCGTTCCGCAAGCCATAATAGATTTCATTCCAGTTCAACTCTTTCTTGAATTGTCGGAGGGTGGTGTCATGGTCAATAATCAGCAGTTCCACGCCCGCCATGCCGGCGAAGTCCTCCAACATCTCTGTGGTCACCGCCTGACTGAAACCAGTGTGGTGCGCGCCGCCGGCATAAATCCAGGCGGTGACGGCGGTGCGAAAATCCGGTTTGGGAATCCAAAGGGCACGGGCCACCGGTAATCTGGGCAACGGTTGTTCAGGCGCAACCACGTCCACTTCGTTGACCAGCAAGCGAAACCGGTTTCCCATGTCCATCAGGGCGGCGTTCAGCCCGGCTCCGCGCGGCGTGTCAAAAACCAATCTCACCGGATCGGCCTTGCCACCGATCCCCAGCGGATGGACTTCCAGTGACGGTTTGCCTTTGGCAATGCTCGGACAGATTTCGAGCATGTGCGCTCCCAACACCCTGGTGCTCCTGGGGTTCAAATGATAGGTGTAGTCCTCCATGAACGAGGTGCCGCCCTTCATGCCTTGGGACATGACTTTCATGGCGCGGACCAGCGCGCAAGTCTTCCAATCGCCTTCGGCGCCGAATCCATAACCTTCCGCCATCAATCGCTGGGCGGCGACACCTGGCAACTGCGCCAGCCCGTGCAAATCCTCAAAGGTGGTGGTAAATCCTTTGAAGCCGCCTTCCTCCAGGAAGGCGCGCAAGGCAATTTCAATCCGGGCCGCTTCGCGCAGGGATTCCCGCTGGGAACCGGTTTTGCGGAGTTCTGGCGCGAGGACATAACCGGCTTCGTATTCCTCGAGCAACGCATGGATTTGCCGATCCGTCGCGGCATTGAGGTGTTTTCCCAGATCCCCGACGCCATAACCGTTGACCGCGTAGCCAAACTTGATTTGTGCCGCGACCTTGTCACCTTCCGTGACCGCCACCTCGCGCATGTTGTCACCAAAGCGACAAAATTTTGCGTCCTGCCAGTCGTCCCAGGCTGCCGCGGCCCGGCACCACGCGCCAATCTGCTTTTGGACCTCTGCGTCCTGCCAATAGCCGGCAACCACCTTCCGGTCCAGGCGCATCCGGCTCATGATAAAACCGTGCTCACGGTCCCCATGAGCAGCTTGGTTCAGATTCATGAAATCCATGTCAATGGACGACCACGGAACGTCGAGGTTATACTGGGTGTGAAGGTGCAGGACCGGCTTGCGCAACACTTTCAGGCCGTTGATCCACATTTTGGATGGTGAAAAGGTATGGCACCAGGTCACCAGCCCGATGCAGGAGGAGGCCAGATTTGCCTCTTCGCAAAGGGCAAGCACCTCTTCCGGAGATTTGACGACCGGTTTAAAAACCACCCTGACGGGAATCGGGTCCGCATCGTTCAGCGCCCGGGAAATCTCCCGGGAATGCGCCGCGACCTGTTTAAGCGTTTCCGGCCCGTAAAGATGCTGGCTGCCCGTTATGAACCAAATTTCAAGCCGTTTCAAATCGATCATGTGCGCACCTGCATTCTCGCTACTTAATAAACCGCCGCGTGGGGTTCCGGCAAGCGGGAAACACCCACGCGGCGAACGCACGCCCAACAATATCTGCTGTGTACTGTGTTGTTGCTGGGCCGTCCTGTTCTTGCGGCTACGGTGACGGTGACGACAGGCGGAAGAATCGCGCCGATCCCGACATTGGCACGCTCAACTGATAGTTGCCTCCCGACAGGGTGAGAGGTCCGGTCACCCGCGTCCACGTGGCACCGGGGCCCAGTACCGGGCTGGCAAACAAGTCGACCAGCGCAGAGTTTGTCGACCACGAGAAGACCATGTTACCTGCCGACTGGGTCACCGCCAGCGACACGCTCGTGCTGCTGCCCCTCAGCTGATTCGCTCCGAGGGCATAATCAGCCGCGATTTGCCCTGGCGTCAGCGGTCCATTGTAAATGCGGAATTCGTCAATGGTGGCGTTGAGGAATGGATCCGTGAAATAGAGGGATTGTCCCAGATAATTGAGCGGATCCGTGCCGAGGGTTGCCGCCAGAGGATTAGAGGCGTTGGGATTGTTTGCGGCCAGCACCCCGTTGGTATAGAAGGAAACAAAGCCGCCGAACGGATGATAGACCATCGCCACACCCACATTACCCAGGTAATTGGTTACCGAGCCGGTCACGAGAGACACCAGGGCATTCTGTTCGTTATTCGCACCGGGATCACCAGCCCCGAAGATAGCCCCAGCAGTACCACCGGTTCGATAGGGCTGCATGGCTATGTAATTCTCTCCGTTTAATGACACACCATCCTGATTTCCAAAGAAGAACAGTGGTTCGAAAGCGTTGGTAGCAGAACTGAAGTTCGCCCAGGCTTCAATCGTTATCGCATCCATGCCACTGACGACGCCGGCGGGCAGTTGCACATAACCGCTGGAACCGTCCAGGGTAACTTGTCCGCCCCCGAGCGTGGCTCCGCCATTGAGCGTGCCGTTCCAGGCTGAACCGCCCACCGAATCCGCCGTGGTGATACCGGACGACTCGCTGAAGCTATACCGATGGACCAGGCTGTTGACGTAGGGCGTCACCGTGATCAAAATGCTGTTACCACTGGAGAACGATCCAAAGGTGCTGCCCGTATAGGTAGCCGTTATCGATGCCGTGCCCGGCTTGATCGCCGTTACCACACCGGCGGAGGACACCGTGGCCACAGTGGTATCACTTGACTGGTAAGCCACCGTCCCCCCACCCGACTGGGCCGCATCCAGTGCGAATAGCGGCACGGCGGACATATTGGCGAAATTCCCCACCGCCACCACACCCTGGCGCGTTCCCTGCATCAAAGTAGTGACGCCGGACGATGATTGCACCGCTACACTATTCAGGGCACCAATGGAATTGGTAACAGTTATGATGGTGTTGGTACCATCGTCGGTAATGGTGAACTCATTCGTATCAAATTTTTTACCGTAGCACAGGAAAATACCTCTTCCAATCAAGGTGTCTATGTAATTACTGTTACCTGAATTCAATATGAGTTTACCGCCGGCAAGATTGACCCACCGGGTGGTATCCGAGGACACTCCACCCCATTGGCCGGCTCCGGGCGTGCCGGTCAGAAGTTGTCCGACAAGGCCAGTCGAGTTAGTGGGCATGATTTTCACCGTGGTGCTGTCGTACGCATTCAGGTGCCCGCCAACCGCTATAAAGGGGGCCGAGATCGAGGAGTTGTTGTAAAGGTTGAAATCGACATTCGGCCCGCCGGCAAACCAGAACATGTCCCCGACAAAGATGCTGTCCTTTGAATTGTACGAAGCCGTACCGTACATGTTAACGGTGGATTTGGGCCCTCCCATGGCGCCGACCGGGGCAAAGCCAAAGCCAGCCGACACGGTGCCGTAAATATTAAGCGTCTCCCCCCACTCCGGCCCAAAGAGTTGGTCGTTGAGCACGATATTGTCCGACACGGCGATATTGATCGGAGTGGGCCTCGTGGTCGGAAAACCGGTGCCGATGAAAATCTGGAAGGTCGTGCCATTATTCACCGGCACAATCCCGGTGGTCCAGTTGGCCGTCTGATCCCACGTTGCGCTATCCCCATTGCCCGACCAGAAATAATTGGTTTGCCCGGCGGGTTGGGCGGAAGCGTTGTAAACGAAACAAGCTGCCAGAGCTATGGATGCAGCATAACACAGTTTTATCAGTTTCATAGGAGTGCCTTTTTGTTTGGGTTAGTGTCGAAGCCGTGAGTGATGTTCGGTTTGATCAGGTTTATGGTTTCATGGTGGTCAGAAATAGAAACGCGGGTCGGTTCCGAAGAATTTTTGAGGGCGCTTGTTATTCCACATCACATCCCAATCCCGCCATTTGACATGCCCATCTAAAAAGAGTTCGTTGCCTCCGGCTGGCATGGCGCCCTGCAAATGAGTGGTGCGTTGAATAACGCTGGCGGGGAGCCCGCCTTTTTGAAAATGCGCGTACGGGCTCGGCGCCGTTAAGTCAGCCGCAACCACGTCAACACACACTTCGGAAAAGGAGGGGCGCTGCATCGGCGATCCCAGAATGTTTGTCTTCCAAAAAGTCTGCGCCGATATCAGGCCGGCTCCGCCCGCGTTCGCGCCGGCACCAGGTACCAACCAGACATAACCCGTGATGCGAAATCCACTTTGAACCGTGGCATCGGGGGCGCCGGCCACGCCGTAGTCCCACACTCTATCCTGGTTAAAGGTGGGGTTGCCCGGGTCAAAAAATACCTTCCGGGTTGCTCCATCTTCAATCATGTTGGTGATAAAGGTTGCAGAGAGGTCCCACGGCCAGAGACCGTACACACTGGTGGGAGGAGGATTGGGCGTCCCGGGAATGGCCGTTCCATACGGCTGATAGTGTAAATCAGGGAGCAGATTGTTATTATCATTGGCCAATATCAGCAGCGCGACGCCCAGTTCGTGTTCATTGTTGGCGCAGGAGATGCGCAACGCCCGGTCCTTGGCTGCCCCCAACGCCGGCAACAATATCGCGGCCAGGATGGCGATGATGGCAATGACCACCAGCAATTCGATCAACGTAAACGCTCTTGAATTTCGCTCGGGCAAAGAAAACATTTTTTTAAATTTGGTTGATAAACATACTTAACTTTGAGGTAACGGGGAGACAACGCCAGTTTGCGGAAAAGAATCGCCATTTCGCGAACGCCAGCCCCCCAACTCCAGCGAGCCGTACGTCTTGCGGTAGGCGAGCGGGCTGATCTTTTTGCCGGCCCGGAAATAGCGGGCAATATGCCGCATGTCGGCAAAACCGAGCAGGTCCGCAATCTGCGCCACCGGCAGGTCGGTTTCCACCAGCAATTGGGCGATCTGATCGGTGCGCACGCGCCGGATTTCGTCCAGCACCGACCGGCCCAGCAGTTTGCGGAACCGGTTTTCCAGCATGCGTCGCGACAGCCCGGCGAAACCGGCAACGGCATCCACGGAAACGCCGCCACGGCGCGCCTGATCACGAATGAATCGCAACGCCTTGGCCAAATGCAAATCTTCGGCCGCCACGAAATCTGTGGAGCGGCGCGCGACCACGTGTGCCGCCGCGGCCGTGATGCGCGGGGGAACGGTGTAGGATTGTCGCATTAACCCGTTCAGGGCATGTGCGGCGTCATAACCGGCCCGCTCAAAATTGATGGCGATGCTCGACATGGGCGGGTCGGTCAGTCCGCAAACGACTTCGTCATTGTCGGTGCCGACGACGCCCACCAGGTCCGGCACGGTCTGGCCAGTCAGCCGGCAAACCTCCATGACGCGCTGACCGCAATCGTCGTTGCAGGCCATCACGCCGACCGGTTTGGGCAGCGCCTTCAGCCAGTTGGCGAGTGAGCGCCAGTCCTTCGACCAATCTCTTCCCGACATGGACAACTTATATTGCGGCGGATTTTCAAAACCCGCTGCCCGGATTCGCTGCCAGAAATATTCCCGGCGAATATCCGACCAGGTGGTATTCTCCAGCGAAGTCTTTTCGTAGCCGCAGAAGGCAAAATGTTTGAAGCCACAACCCAGCAAATGTTCCGCTCCCAGCCGGCCGATTCCTTCCGAATCTGTCCCCACGTTGACCATGCCGGGGATTTCGGTATTGCGGTGCCCCACCACCACCGTCGGCAGTCCGTAAGCCACGATCTCCTCTGCCTGTTCCGTGTCGCGCAGGATAATCCCATCGGCATCGCCGGTTTCGAGCAAAGGCTGGGCTTTTTCCAATCCACCGGGTTCCCAGGAAAAAGACCAGGGTCCATGATGGCGGGAATAATCCGCAATGCCCCGCAGCAGCGCGCGCCCGGAGGCGCGCGAAGACTCAATCAACAGAATGACTTTCGGCACGCGCGGCATGTGTCTCCCCCGCACTGGGCCAACCTGGGACTTGACGCCCCAGCAGGACCTCGACGGGGGTTGCATAGATGTATACGCTTTTCGGCTCCCAAACCCGACAATGTTTTTGCTGCCGGCCGCGAAAGGCGAAGTTTTCCCAGGTTGTGAAGAGTTCCCTCATGCCGAGTTCGTTGCGATCCTGTTCAGGGCCAAGACCATCGGCTTAGCCGGCATTCAGGAGTGGTCTTCCACCGGGTTCAGTCTGGCGTTACACCGGTGGAGGGTGGGAAGCTTGAGGTGCCAGCCCAATCAGCGCTGTGGCTTCATGTGAAAGAATGCGGGCGAAGACCCAATCGAACCAGAAACCATGCTCGGCGCTGCCGGGATCCAGATCATCGTCGAATTTGGCTTCGATGCTTTCGCGGCCTTCCGCCAATTGAGTGGTTGCCTCCTGATTTTGGCCGAGTTGATGGCACGACATGGCGAGGATCACCCGGGCGGTGGCGACCCGCGGCGGGTTGTCGCCCGGGTAGGCCAGGCAATGTCGGCACCATTCTTCCGCCCTCGCGTAGTTGCCTCGGCGATATTCCATCAGTGCCACCGAAATGGATCCCCACGCGGCTTGAAAGACCGCTTCGGCGTTGGTGTTGTCAGGGGGGACGTTGTCGAAGGATTTTGCAGCCAGCGCCACCAATGGCGCCAGGGCGTCCATCGTTTTTGGGTCCGCCGGCCGCAGGAGGCTGATTTTGACCACACGTTCCGCAGCCACCGGATACGGCGTGCCAGCGAAGCGGGCAATGGCTTCCTGACGGAAACGTTCATAACCCTCCACATCGCCGAGTTCGACGAGGGCCGGGCCGAGCCGGAGATAATCCAGCGATGCCATGTCCCACCCGTCGAATTTGTTGATCTGCATCAACACACCGAACCGGTTGGCGGCTTCCCGCCAGCGGCCCTGCAAGGCATGCCATTCCCCGACCGCGCGGAAAACCCGCGCGCCTTCCAAAGAAGGTTGAGTTGGGGCGTACCCGTTCAAAAGATTGTCTGCTTCGTCAAAGGCGTTCTGACTTATCCGCACATCGGCCAGCGTGAGCTTCTCCCGGATTTCAGCCTGACGGCGTAATTCCGCTTCATTGGCGCGCGCCCGTTCTGCTTCCTGACGCAGCAGGTATTGTTGCTCTTCCGCGGCGACCGCTTCCCGGCGGGCCGCCCGTTCCATAAAGAACAACCAGGTCGCCATTCCCAACCCGATGAGCAGCGCCGCCGTCACCGCCGTACCGGAGGCAAAGAGGATTTTGTTCCGGCGCACCAGTTTCTGGAACCGGTAAAGCCGGCTGGGCGGGCGGGCAATGACCGGTTCGTTGTTAAGGTAACGCTGAACATCCATGGCCAGGCCGTTGGCCGTTTCGTAACGCCGCCGACGGTCCTTGTCCAAACACTTCATCACGATCCAGTCCAAGTCACCCTGCAGCAGGGTCACCAGCTTGGGCGGTTCGGCGTGGCGCTGCACAGCGGTCGCCGTCAATTCCGTGTGCTGCAACGTGGTCAGCATGGTGGAGGGCCGCTGCGGTTCCTTTTCCCGCAAGGTCCGTCGCATTTCATCCAGGCCGGATTGCATCAGCATTTTAGCGTCAAACGGCGTTCGGCCGGTGAGCAATTCGTAAAGCAGCACCCCCAAACTGTAGATGTCGGTGCGCGTGTCAATGTCCAGTCCGCTCATCTCCGCCTGCTCCGGACTCATGTAGGCCGGCGTACCGATGATTTGTTCATAGGCCGTGAAAAGGGTTTGATCCGTCAATTTGCCTTCAATGGCCTTGGCGATGCCAAAATCAATCACCTTGGGCACCGGCACGCCGTCGTGCAACGTCACCAGAATGTTCGACGGCTTGATGTCACGGTGAATGATGCCCTTCTGATGCGCATGCTGAATCGCGTGACAAATCTGGACGAACAAATCGAGCCGCTGACGGGTATCGAGATGGTTCTGATCGCAGTAGTCGGTGATTTTGACGCCACGCACCAGTTCCATGACGAAGTAAGGGCGGCCGGTTTCGGTCGCGCCCGCATCCAGCACCCGGGCAATGTTCGGATGATCCATCATCGCCAGCGCCTGGCGTTCCGCCCCGAAGCGCGCGATGACGTTTTTGGTGTCCATGCCGAGCTTGATAATTTTGAAGGCGACGCGGCGCAGAACCGGTTTCTCCTGTTCGGCCATATAAACCACTCCACAGCCGCCTTCGCCGATTTTTTGCAGCAGCTTGTAACGGTCAATCCGGGTACCCGGCCCTTCCATCGGCGTGGCCCCTTCTGCCCTGGTTTCGGTCCCCGACGAGCCCGGGCCGGCGGCCGAATCCCCGGCGCCCGGCCGCGGCGTGCTCGCGAATGGGGCGATTTCGCTGAAGAATTTATCGGCGTCCGATTGCGCGGAAAGCAAGGCTTCGACCCGGGCGCGCAGGGTTGCGTCGCCGGCGCAAGCCTCGTCCAGGAACGTCTGGCGCGCGGCGGGGCTGGTGAGCTGGCGCGCCGCGTCGAACAAGGCTTCCACCTGTTGTGCCGTTTTCGTCATGCCTTCGGGGCGGCTCTGATTCAGTCTGCCAAAATTCTTCAGTTGCGAACGGTCCGGTTTCAAGCCTGACTGCGGATGTTCTGGAACAGCCAGGCTTTGGCAAAGGCCCACTGCCGCTCAATCGTGCGTTCGGTGACCCCCAGAATCCGGGCCACTTCCTGGTTCGTCAGGCCGCCAAAAAATTTAAGGATGACAATTCGCGCTTTATCCGCGTCCTCGGCTTCGAGCCGTTCCAGCGCCTCGTCCATAAGCAGGATCTTGTCGTCCGGGGTCGCGGCAGCCAGGTTCAATTCGTCAATGTCCACGCGCAACTGCCCGCCGCCGTGTTTGAGCCGCGATTTTCGGCGCGCGTTTCCAATCAGGATATGCCGCATCGCCCGGGCGGCGGCGCTGAAAAAGTGTACTCGATTCTCCCAGGTGCGGTCGCCGGCACCCACCATGCGGAGCCAGGCTTCATGCACCAGGGCCGTGGCCTGCAGTGTCTGGCCGGGAGCCGCTTGGGCCATGTGCGACGCAGCCAGACGGCGCAGTTCGCTGTACACCAGCGGCAGCAAATCCTCCGCCGTCTGGCCGCCGCGATTCATGGCTTGCAACATTTGAGTGATGTCGCTGGTGATTTCGTCGGGCATGGGCAGAAAATTCAGGTTACCATCGGACGGCAACCCTGTTTAAATAAACACCACGCGGGCCGAGTCGTCAATGTGAAGAAGAGTTATGTAATTCCGACAAAAAAAGAGGCAGACACCAAAGTCTGCCTCTCTGAAACGAATAATGTCTGAAAGTCTTTCAGGAAACCAACCGGCGGCGCAGCCAAAGCGCCAGACCACTCAACCCAAGCAGTGCCATACTGGCCGGTTCGGGAACGGCGGTTACGATGGTGTGACCCGGATCGCTGACCAGGTCAAGACTGACCGCGCCGGCTACTCCGTTTCCTTCAATGATGCCCCTGGTAATCCAGTCGTTTACCTGGGCGGTATAATCGCCAGGCAGAATCAACCTGCCCAAGCCGGAGATATCAATGAGCCGTGTGGCATCGGTGTCCAGGCCTCCAGTGAACACGGGCCCGGTAGCCGTACCGGTGTTAAAACCGTTGTTGGCCGTCACTGTTCCGTTACCACTAATACTCAAGTGGCCGCCAAACTGAATCCAGTTCGCGGTAACTTGAGAATTGTCGTACACGTTTACAGCCACATTTGGTCCACCCGGAAACCACCAGGTGTCACCAACGCTGAAAGTATCCAGCGCATTAAACACGGCATTGCCGTACAGGTTAACGGTGGACGTTGGCCCCGTTGTTGCACCAATCGGGAAGAAAGCAAAGCCGGTGGTCACTTGACCGTAGACGTTGAGGGTTTCTCCCCATTCCGGACCGAACATGGAATCGGCGGTTTGCACGACGTCTGCGGCGCCGATCGTTATTGGAGCAGGAGTGGTCGTGGGGAAACCGGTGCCAAGGTAAATCTGCCATGTGTTACCGGCCACCGGCACCGCCCCGCCCTGCCAGTTGGCTGGCGAACTCCACGTCGTTCCATCACCGGCCCCCGACCAATAATTAGTGGAAATCGCTGAAGCGCTATTTGTTATACATATCGCTAATGCTGCGCCCGCCAAAGAATAGAGTGTTTTGTACGTCTGTTTCATATGTGTTGCTTTTGTTGTTTTTCTTTAGAGTTGCCCTAATGTACAAGATTCCCAGGCACAAAAACAACGCCACTTTGCGTATAACAATCGCCAAATCCCGCACACCGCTGAGGCATACCTCCTCAAATTCCGCGCATTCCCCCTTCAGGCAGGATTGAGCCGCCGGACATAATCAGGTCCTTTTAAAACCGGTCCTGATCATCCGAGAGGGATTACCGCTTTTCTTCCAATTTACGCCAGTTAATTTCCGGCCAGCCGTTGGTGTCCCAGCCCAACGGCAGGATGGCCAGCATGGATTGTCCGTGGTCCAGGCCATTATAAAAATGGCAACTGAACCAATCGACGCCGTTTTCGGAAAAAACGCCTGATTGGCCGGGCCCGATGAATGGTGCGTGTGTACTCAAAAAAGAGCTTCCCCCACCGGTAACTAAATCCGCTCCCCCCTTGTCCAGGTAGGGGCCGGTGATTTGCCGGCTGCGCCCGACGCGGATTTCGTAAGTGCTGTTCGTACCCCGGCAACACAATCCCCAGTTCACAAACAGGTAGTAAAAACCGCGGTGATGATAAATATACGACGCCTCGATGGAATCATTGAAGGCGAGCGAATACATCGGGGAGTTTGGCGTGATGCGCTTGCCGGTGCCGGGATCCAATTGGACCAATTTGATGCCACTCCAAAATGAGCCAAAGGCGAGCCAAAGGCGGCCCTGAGCGTCCAGAGAAGCCGCCGGATCAATCGCGTTGAAATCGTCCTTGCTGGTCGATTGAACCACGAGTCCCTGATCCGACCATTTAAATCCGGGATCAGCGGGATCAAGAGTTGGATTGGTAGCCAGACCGATGGCCGAATCATTTCTGCCGAAGGACGAAACCGCGTAATAAAGCAAATAGCGATCACCCAGACGAATGATGTTCGGCGCCCAATAATAGATCCAATGATTCCGCGGCACCGCCTTGGCCGTCCAGGCCGGCGCATTGGTAAAAACGGCCGGCCCATGTTCCCATTTTATCATATCCATGGAGTGATAAGAGGGAATACCGCGACCGGTGAAAAACACCCAGTACTCGTCCTTGCATTTGGTGATGGCGGACGGATCGTGCACCCGCACGTCACGGTTGCCGAATTGCGCGAGCTCGTTGGTGTTTGCGCCAGGTTGAGCTTGCGCCCAGCCGGTCTGTGCCTGGAACACCAATCCTGCCGTCAACGCGAGCGTGGCGATTGCCCGTTTAAAACTGTCTGGACCACGCCTGGTGAAATTCATAAGCGGCGAGCCTGGTGGAAATCGCTATGGCATCAAGCGGAAAAACTCAGAAATTGACGATTCCGGCACCCGGATGGGCGCAGACTGATTGTTATTGGTCGTCCACGGCCCTGCAAGATTTGTGGCTTCCAGCAGCGTGGCATTGGTAGCCGTCCAATAAACCAGATTTTCGTCGGGGTAGCGGGCCACTCTCAACTGCAACGGGTTGCCTGAGGACGAGGCGACCACAAAGAAGGCGCGCGGAACCGTGTCCAACTGCCCATTGACGGGATTGCCCAGGGTGACGCGGAAGAAGGCGCCGGGTTGCAGGACGCCAACCGGCAGCGCAATGATCTGGTTGGTCTGGCCGGGCACGAATTGGAGCGTACCATTGGTCACCGCCGTGCCATCCGCTGCCTCAACGGTGAAATCCACCGAAACTCCGTTGGTGATGAAGGAACTCAGATTGACGGCAATGCCGCCGGCCGACGGGTCGAGATAATTCAGGTTGGTGCCGGCAGCCAGCCCCACCCGGACAGGCAATATCGGCGGTGTTTGGAACCGAATGACCGAAAGCGAATAGGCGGGCAGCGGGTAGCTAAAATTTGTGGCCGCGTTGGAAAGGACGCCATTCACCGGAAACACGTTGGTGGGATTGGCCAGTGAATTTTCGGCGAGCGAATTAGCGGAGGCCAATTGTTCCAGCCCGGCCTGCGGCGCCACCGACGGGAGTCCGTTCAGGTTGAACGTGGTGATGATCGGGTTGCCGGTGACATTCACGGCTTTGAGAATAATCCGGCCGCTGGCTGAGGCGTAACTGGCCGAGGCATAAACCGGCTCGATGGCGGGATAGTTCACGTCCAGGACCAGCACGTTGTTGACATAACCCTGGATGTGTGTGCCGTTGAGAACGATGCGGATGTCGTACCATTGGAGGGTTTGGACGGAACCAGGAACGCCCTGGCCGATGATAGCTTTGGTGCCGTTGACCATCTGCTCGATGGCGGTCTGGGTGTTGTTCCAGCCGCCGACGTTGAACCAGGTCCAATTATTGTCATCCAGCCAGTTGAACAAAATGAGGAAGCCTTCGCTGCCGCCAACCTTGCGAGCCTGGAGTGTGATGGTGTAATTGGCCCAGTTGGTGTTGCCGGTTGTCGAGCGACAGTCGGTGGTGATGGTGGTTTGCTGATAAATCCCGCCGTTGACGGCCCAGTTGCCGTTGTGAACCCGCCAGCCGTTGGTGCCGGAATTGACGAAATCGCTTTGGTAGAGGGTCACACCGTTGCTGGTGACGACGATGTTGGTATATTGCACCGACGTATTCCAAGAGCCCAGGCCGATGGCGCCATGCGGCGGCACGTTCGTGTCCCCGGTAAAATTGAGGGTCAGGGGCAGCACTGCGTCGCCGCGATTCACGGAGAACATTTGTTGCACATAGCAGGAAGGCGTGCCGTAAACCTGCGAGTTGTTGAAGTAAATCAAATCGGGATTCCAGTTCTTGTTGTTCAAACTGGCAAAGAGCGGCGCGTAGGAGGCCATACTCACGATGTCGGCATTGCGTTCCAGGCCGGTCATGAAGGCGGCTTCGCCAAGCGCGCCAATGAGGTTCCCGTTGCCGGCCCCCGTGGTTGCGGCGTATTCGCCGACATAAATCTTCGGTCCGCTGCGGCTGTAACTGTCATATTTCGTGGCATTGGCCATGAAGAAGGTCGGATCCGAATAATAATGTTCATCGCTGATTTCCACCGGGCGCGAAACAGGCAGGCCGCCCCAATTATCGGCGATGATATGGATATCGGGGTAATTACTTTTGATGGCGTCATAAAAAAGCGCGTAACGGCTGTCGTAAGCGCTGCCGCCGTTTTCATTGCCAATTTCGATGTATTTCAAATTAAACGGGGCGGGATGCCCGGCGGCGGCCCGCAGCGCGCCCCAGGTTGAATTCGTCGGCCCGTTGGCATACTGGATCGCATCCAGCGCGTCCTGCACGTACGGCCCCATTTGGGCCAGGGGCACCGAGTCACCGACGGAGAAGACATCCATGCCGCAATTGATCACGAACAGCGGCTGTGTGCCGATGTCCTCGCACATCTGGAGGTACTCGTAATAGCCAAGGCCATTGTCCACGTAATAACCCCAGAGATTATGCTGGAGCCGGCGGTCGCCAATCGGGCCGATGGTCCGTTTCCATGCGTACATGTTGGTGAGGGAATCGCCGTTGACCCAACTGCCACCCGGAAAACGCATGAAGGAGGGCTGCAGATTTACGAGCACGTTCCCCAGATCCGACCGCAAACCGTTCGAACGATTGTGAAAGGTTTGCTGCGGAAAGAGTGAAACCACGTCCAACCAAACCGATCCTGATTGTGATATCGCCAACGACAACCGCCCGCCGGTATCGCTGGCATTCGGGACCAGCGGCAGGGAGAAAAACTGCCAGCTCGTTGTCAGGTTGCTGATCGTTCCCTGCGCGTACGCCTGGCTGCCATTGGCACTCTGCAGACTGGCGGCAAGCGCACCGGTAAAACCACCCGAACACCGCGCATAGAGGCCCAGATTGCAAGTCTGGCCGGCCGGAAATTCATTCCCCAGTATCCGCCATTGGCGACGCCAGCGCTGCCGGACGCGGAAGATTGAGTCAGCTTCAGTGAAAAAAGATTGCTCGCGCTCAACGGCAGGGAAGAATCGGGGCTGATGGTGCCGAGGCCGCTGCCAGAGGTAATCAGTTGCCAGTAATTCGTGTTGCCCGGCTCTTCAAACGAGCGGTTCCGAACCATTTCAGCGTAAATCCCGCCGTCGCCCGCGCTGTTGATTTCCTCAAAAAAAATGCCGAAGAGATTGGAACTGATTGGCGCACCGGGCTGATTCGCCTGAATCGTCAGCGTGGCGGTTGTCTGCGCTTGTGCCACAAACGCAGCGACCATCGTTGTCAGGACCATCCCGAGGTGAAAAGCCGTAAACCGTTTTGGAGCCGAATTTATTTTTTTCATAATCAATGAGGCTTCTCGGCAATCGCATCCGGAAAGTCATCGAATTAACCTGATAAAGGTTGTGCTGTTTGTCCCCGGCAACGTCAGCCGCCATTGATTGCTGCTTAACGTTGGTAAACCGCTGAGGGGAGACCACAAGGCGCTTGCGCCCAGGACGGGACTGGACTGAGCGGTAAAGCCGATACCATAGGCTGGCCAGGTCAACACCAGGTTCGAAGCGGCAGTGGATACGCCCAGGTTGATCGGCAGGGCGAGAACGTTTGGCCCGGACCGATTATTCGCGGTTATTTCCGCAGGTGTGAGGCGGCCGTCGTAAATGCGAAACTCGTCAACCGTCGCATTAAGCCAGGCATCGGTGCCAGACAGCGAACGACCGATGAACGACCACGCCGCACTGACGCTGTTCAACGGCGGGGTCGTGCCGGTGACCGCCGTGAGCAAAACTCCATTCGTGTAAATCGCGTCGTAACTGTTCGCCGGATCAACGATGCAATCCACCTGCAACGCAAGGTTGTCAAAGGTTCCCGGCGACACGAGGTTCATGGTGCCACCGGTTGTGGTCAGTCCCAACTGTGCGGTATTGGAAGCCGTGTGCGGACTGAAGGACAGGTAATTCTGGCCCGCCGAGTTGGAGCTGTCGCCAAAGTTGAAAAGGCGCGCCCAATTCCCATTGGCTCCAAGGGTGGCCCAGAATTCGATCGTGGCGGCGGCAGAGCCGGAAACCAATCCCCCGGGCAGATTCACGTAATCACCGGAAGCACCAGCAAGATCCAGTGCGTTATTCGTGATGGCCGCGTTGCCCTGGAGCATCCCATGCGCCATGCCGATGGAATCCCGGATATTTGATGTGTTTGACGTGAAGCTGTAGCGATGTGCCAGCGCGGGCGGGGCGTAAGCGAGGTCTTTGATTTCCGCGCCGCTCAAGGCCCGTCCGAAAATGCGGAACGAACTGATCTCACCGCCGAAAAGCGGATCGGCGGCAAACTGGCTATGGCCGATGTAATTGGTCCGGGCGAGCGTCTGCCAGGGACGGATCGTGAGGTTGTTGTTGGTGGCGACGGGAATTCCATTCAAATAAAGCAATCCCTTCGAACCATCCAGCGTGACGGCAACGTGGCACCAGGAATTCGTCGGCAGCGCGGACGGGGCGTTGATCTGCTGCTCAGAACCATTGCCGTTGATGGTGATGGCAAAACGCATCGTGCCGGCCGACGAGCGCGGCGTGAGGAATAAATAATTGGTCGTACCGGTGCCGAAATCAAAGATGCGCTGCCAGGTTGCGCCGCCGTTCCATTTGACCCAGGCCGCGAACGTGCTGGCGTTGGCGACCGGGTCCGGCAACAAAACGTATTGGGAAGTGCCGTTGAGATTGAGCACATGGCCGAATCCCGGTTCATTGGTGACAACCGCCCCATTCTCCAACACGCCATTGTAAAGTCCGCCGGCATCGCCGGCATCAACGTTGAACGGGTAAAACGCACTCCAATCGTTGGTGAAAACCGGCCAGCCATCGGCGCTCCACGTGAGCCGGCCAACTCCCAGAGTGGCCGCCCCGCCATGGTTGCCGTCATAATAGTGATAAGTGAACCAACTCGTGCCATTGTCATTCAGAACGGCCGCGTGGCCGGGGCCGATAAAGCGGCCGGAACTTTCCAGGAACATCGACCCGCCACCGTTGGTCATGCTGCCCCCGGCCTTGTCGTAATAGGGCCCGATGACACTGGTGCTGCGGCCGACGCGGATGTTGTAGGTGCTGTTAACGCCGGCGCAGCAGCCGCCGAAATTCACGAATAAATAGTAATAGCCGCCATGCTGGTAAAGACACGAGCCTTCCTCGGTGTTGCTGAAAAATGTCGGCCCATTGTTGGCGATGCGGTAAATCGGTGAATTGGCGGAGATACGTTTGCCAGTGACCGGATCGAGCTGCATCACCAGAATCCCATCGGAGTATGAGCCGAATGACATCCAGACGGTGCCGTTGGTATCCAGAAGAATGCTCGGGTCAATGCAGTTATAGGCCGTCAGATCGGTATTGGTGGTTGTTTGTCCCACCGGGTTGGACTGGATGACTTTGCCCCGGTCGGTCCACGTCGGCGCGATGAGCGACGGCGAGGTGACGAGCCCAATGGCGGAATTAATCGTTCCCCAATCGGAACAGGCATAATAGAGGTTATACCTGCCGTTGAAGTAAGCCTCGTCCGGCGCCCAGAAGTAGCCATTGAAGCCCGGCACCGCATTCGTCGTCCACGCCGGCGGATTTCCCGGGAACACCGGGTAGGTATAATCCCAATTCCGCATGTCCGTGGAATAAATGGCGCCGATGCCCTGGCCGTCGCCGTATTCGAAATAGAAACTGCCATCCTTGATGACCGTGCCCGGGTCATGCAGGAAGGCAAAACCCAGAACCGCTTGTTCCTGCGGCAGATAAGGGACGGGATTGGCATTGGACACCACGGTCACGGCAACCGAATTGGTGCTGGAGAACGCGCCCAAGGTGGCCGTCAGGGTCGCACTTCCCGCAGTCACGGCCGCGACAAGGCCGTTGGTGTCCACCGCTAGAATATTCGGATTACTCGATTGGTAAATAATCGTTCCCGGCAGCGTGGCCGGATCCAACGCGGTCAGGAGCGCATTCTGAACACTCGGGAAATCGCCCAGCACCGGCAAAGGCTGCAACGTGCCCAGCGTCAGATTGGCAGGAAACGAACCGAGGTGTATGTCCTGCAGGGACCCGCCGAGGGGAACCGTGGTCACACGCGTCCTGCCCGGAACGGCAGTTTCGTCGATGATGATATCCGATGTATCCTGCGCCTTTCCGTACGCGAGCAAAATACCCCGCGAAATCCAGTTGTTGACCGTGCCGGTAAAGGAACTTGGCAGGAGCAGTTCACCGCCGGCCAGATTCATGGACCGGGTCGCATCCGATACCGCATCCAATGTCCCGACGGTGAGACCATTGGCAATGCTCAAGATGCCGCCGTACAGGTTCACGTGACCACCCCAATACAGGTAATTAATGTTGGCCAACGCGCTGCCGTAAAGGTTCATGGTCACATATGGTCCGCCGGAGTACCACCAGGTGTCACCCAGTGCCAGTCCGTTGCCTGACACGGAGGAACCGTTGAATAAATTGACAATACTGGGATGCGTCGGATCGTTTTGAACCGGTGCCAGATAATTGCGCCAGTTCAGCGTGCCGTAAATGTCAAGACCGGCACCAAACTCCGGGCCATAAACCATGTCGCCAGCTCCTGAACCGGGGCTTTCGACCTCGCCGTTGGTAATCGTTATCACCGACCAGCCGTTGGCGGAATCCAGCCACACATTGGCATCCACGCTGGAGGACGGCACGCCGACGGGGATCCAGTTGTTTGGGTTGCTCCACAAGCCATCCCCGCCCAGGCCTGACCAGTGTGAATCCTGGGCGGAAACGTTGTGAATCGCGCAGGCTGCCAGGACCACGGAGATAGCAAAACAGATTCTTGCCTTCATTTTTACTGTCTTGACCGAACTTGCCTTATCGAGCTGCCCGCGATTACGCCCCAGCTCAAATCCGGCATTCCCGCTGGAAACGTTTCAAATTTCCTGTTTTCATACTGAATCCGGAAAGCCAATCACCAAGGCGTCTGCAAACGGAAGAAGGTCTGGTTGTTGGTCGGCGTCAGCGACAAAAGATTGACGCCATTCGTCGCCGCCGGCGTGCCGGCAACCGGGGTCCACAGCGCGCCAGCACCGAGGCCGGGAGAACTGTATAGTCCCAGGCCGTTATTGAAGGCCGGCCAGCTGAGCGTCAGACCCGTCAATCCGCCGGACAACCCCAGCGACGAAGCCGTAATCTGTTCGACGGGCAGCGTCCGGGATGAAATCAGCACCGAGTCCATCTGGCCATTGAAATACGGATCGGCGGAAAATTGGCTGCGACCCAAGAAGTCCTGGGAACCTTCAACATCGGACGGCAGCACATAAGTACTGGCATTCACCGCCACCGCCTGACCGTTGACATACATCACCGCCTCGCTGCCATTTAACGTCACCGCCACGTGTGTCCAGACACCGACCGGCAACGGGCTCGGCGCGGCTAAAAACCAGATGGCATTCCCGCCATCGGGCGTGATCTGAAACTGCAACGCTCCGGTGTTGGCTTTGGTTGTCAGCATCGCGTAACTGCCGGTTCCCGTGCCGAAATCAAAAATGCGTTGCCACGCATTGCCGCCGTTCCATTTGACCCAGGCCGAAAACGTTCGCAGGGCGCCGATGCCCGAAGGCAGGCTGACATACTGGCTCGCCCCGCTTAAATTCAGCACCGGGCCCCGGATCGGATCGGATACCGTGGAAGCACCGTTCACCAGCGTCCCGTTAAAATTGCCGTTCACATCCGCAGCGCCATTGTCAAAGGGATAGCCGGCCGTCCACACGTTGTTTGTCGGCCCCGGCAGCACCTTCACAGAGTTGGTTGCGCTGTTCCCCACCCCATCCGTGGCCGCCAGCAGAATCTGGTAGAATCCATTGGTTGTAGCCGGGTCCAACGGCACCACAAAGCTGCCACTTCCCACACCGGTGATCGGCCCCAGCACGACGTTGGTTGAGTTCGTACCGCAAAATTCGACCGTCCAGGCAAGATTAGTGGCGGGTAGCGGGACATCAGCATAATCGACAGCGCTCCCGGCGAAGGGAATCACACTACCGGGTTGATAATACACCTGCGCCGTCGGTGCGGAGATTTGAGGTTGCGGCGCGAGAATTTCCGCCGGTGCCAATGCCCGGCCGTAAAGGCGGACAGAACCGATTTGGCCGTTGAAATAGGGATCGGTGGAGAACTGGCTCCGGCCAAACCAGACGTTGGTCGGCGCAATATCTGGCGCGGTGAGCGTCATGGAGGTATTGGTAATCACGGGCGTCCCGTTCACATACAGAACGCCACGCGAACCGTCGGTCGTCACCGCCACTTGCGTCCAGGCCCCGACCGGCGCCGCGCCCGGAGCGTCGAGATGTTGTTCGCCGCCAATACCGGATGAAGTTATGGTGAACCGCATGACGCCAGAGGCATTTAGAGGCGTGAGAAACGCATAACTGTTGGTGGTGCGGCCGAAATCAAAAACGCGCTGCCAGGGCAAGCCGCCATCCCACTTGAACACGGTAACAAAACTGCAGGCGTTGGCCGCGCCGCCGGGCAGGCTGACAAATTGATTGGTCCCATTCAGGCTCACCACATTGCCCAGCAACGGATCATAAATCACATTGGCGCCATTTTTGAGCAAACCGTAATACTGACCGCTGTCATCGCTGGCATCCATGTGGAAATGGTAGAGCGCCGACCAATCGTTGGTGAAGGTCGGCCAGCCATCCGCCGTCCAGGACAACGGCTCCACATCAAAAGTCGGTGCCCCATTATTATTGCCGTCATAATAGTGGTATCCAAAATATTCAATTCCAGCGCCCTCCAGAATTCCCATCTGCCCCGGCCCGATAAATTTGCCCGTGGTTTTGAGAAAGAGCGTACCGCCGCCGGAATTCATAGCGACACCGCTATGATCCACGAAAGGCCCGAAAATTCTTGTGCTGCGCCCCACCCGGATGTTGTAGGTGCTGTTCACGCCGGCGCAGCAGGTGCCCCAGTTGACAAACAAATAATAGTAATTCCCATGGTGGTAGAGATACGAGGCTTCAATCGGGTCGCCGGAGGCGGTGTTGAAGGCCTCATGCACCGGCGTGGAGTTGGTGGCATTAACCAGGCCGGTAACCGGATCGAGTTGAACGGCGTAAATACCATTCCAGAAGGAGCCAAACGACATCCACAGGTTGCTGGACGCATCGAAAGCGACACTGGGGTCAATGCAATTGTACGCCGAGCCGTTCAGAGACCGGATCACGGGCCCCTGATCCGTCCATTGATAGCTCGGGTTGCCGGGATCCAGCGTCGGGTTCGTGGCCAATCCAATGGCCGAAACCTGGCTGCCAAAAGTTGAAACCGCATAATAAAGGTGGTAGAGACCGTTGAAATAAGTAATGTCCGGCGCCCAAATGAACCCGGTAAAACCGGGCACATCGTTTGTCGTCCAATTTGGCGGGTTGGCGAATACGCTCGGACCCGCGGCCCAATAGGTCAGGTCGGCTGACGATTTTGAGATGATGCCCTGCCCCGTTCCAAACACATAATAACGCCCATTGTACTGGATCACCGCCGAAGGATCGTGAATGCCCAGGTTCCCGCGCAAATCCGACGGTGCGGCTGTGAGGAGCTGACTCGAACCCAGTAAAACTCCCAGAAGAATTATTGGCAGCCAGCCAAAAACAAATATCCCCGGCAAAAAAACAGGCCTGGTGGATAATTTGGAAATATCAAAGGGTAACAAATTCACAATTTGCGGCTTACCGCGTAAATATATCATCAATGGGATTTTGCCAAAACGCCAATTTGCGAATTAAAAACGCCAAAAAACGCAACGGTTTAGCGAGCAACACGAGGGAGGAAGCAGCGCGGGATTTTTACAAATGTGACGGCGAGGTCTTGGTTGGTTGATGACGGCCATTTGCTCGCAAGAACTCCCGGGAGAATTAAATTGTAGAATTCCGATTTGTACAATTGATTGATGGTTCGCGAATTTATTTTCACGGCCCGATTTGGAGGCGATAATAGCGCGCCGGGTCGGTGAAATTAGTGTCCGTCAAAGTTAATGGCATGGCCGGCGAATTGGTAATGAATAACGCCTGCCAATCCATCAAGTTGGTCGAAGTCCACAAGATGTAATCGGGTCCCTGCGGCCCATTAACGGTCAGGCTGACTTGTCCGGGGGCATAAGTTACCGAACCGATCACGGGATTGGTGACCGCGTTCACTGTCACATTGAAACTATTGGTTGCGCTCAAAGGCGGCGAGCCGCTATCGGTGACCTGAACTTGAATCGCGTTGGTCGTATTCGCCTGACTGACCAGCGGCCGCCAACTGAAAAGTCCGTTGGTATTGACCGTCGCGTTGGCCGGGAATGTATTCCCAGGACTAAACGTCAATGCCTGGGCCGGCACATCCGAATCGCTGGCGGTATTCGTCACCAGCAAGGTCACACCCACATTGACCGTTTGATCGGGCACGGCGCCAATAGTCGGCGGCGTGTTGACCTGTCCAATAACGCCTTGTCCCACAAATGTGACCACGCTCATGGCCGGCACATCGTAGGTAAATGAGGCATTGGTCACGTTCACCGGTGCTTGCGGGGCAAGCGAAAGCGAGACTGACGTAATCCATGGCGTGACCGAAGCCGCGGTAAAATTGTTCAGATTGAAAGTCTGAATCACATCGGTTGCAGCATTGGTATTGACGACTACAATCGCGAATGCGGTGGAGTTCGTGGCTTTGTAAGCGCTGACTAAAGCGGACGGCTGCGATGAGGTGGCATCAATGCGGTAGAAGTTCGGGCGCACAAATCGGCTGTATTGGCCGAACGTGAACAGGCGCTTGGTGGGAAAGGCGCTCGTGTCGATCAATCCTTGATTTCCCGAAGAGGTAAGCCACCAATAGTGGTAGGCGTTGGCCTGCGCCTGAGTCATGTATTGATAAATCCGCCGCGCCCAATAGACGCCGTTGTTAATGCTGCTGTCGCTGCCCGAAAGCAAGGCCACTTCCGTTTCCCATGTTGCTTGTCCCGAGGGAGTAACTATCTGCGCCGGAACCGTCTGGTCTCCCACTGAATTATCAGGAACGTAATCATGATCGGCAACAATTCCCACTTCCGCGGCCACAACGGGATCGCTCAGGGACGGCCCCGCCAAATTGTGCGGGTCGGTCCAATTCTCACTTTCCGGGAGTATTATCTTCGTGGAACCCACTCCGTCGGCGACTAACGCGGCATAAAGATTGGTGACAAAATCGTGAAATTGTGCCCCCGTCCACTGGCAGGCTTCATAGGAGGTCACATTTGCATCCGGTTCGTTTTGGATGGAAAGGGCGTAAAGGTTGACGCCCTGGTTTTTCATGCTGACCACATAATTGGCCAGTTGGCTGGCATAATTCACATTGGTGATATTGTTTCCGCTGCCGAGGTACTTGCCGCCGTTTATCCCACCGCCAGTGGCCACACCGGAATCATAAATATCGTTGGTGCCCTTAAACCCGGCCGCCGGCGTCCAAGGCGTGCTCCATACCCTCGCCCCGCGGGCTTGGGCCATTTGCATAATACCTGTTTCAACGGTGGTTGGGGTGCTGG
>DATEGR010000300.1:0-3601 GCA_035279985.1 Verrucomicrobiia bacterium | reverse complement strand
TGGCGGAAGTAAATTTCTCGGCGCCGCGTTGGTGGTTGCCTTGTTCTCCTTTTTGAACGCGGACCGCAACAGCCAGTGATGCTTCAATCCCTGAACAAAATCGTCGGCATCACCCACGGTTTTGGAGACGACCCCCAGCATATTCGTATTGGCCTGGACCTGCGCGTTGAGGTTGCTGGTGATGTCGGCCAGATGATCCAACGTCAGGGACAGGAGAAGCAAATTGGTATCCACGTTGGCCACCACGGACTGCGTCTGCCGGGCGCCGTTGGTGCCGAGCATCCAGACGCCGAGGCCGCCGGGTTCACGCAGTTCCGCGCTGAGTACAGCGAAATTTGTCAGCAACGGCCGCGTTTCAACAACCGTGACATTAAGATTCGACGTGGCGTCCGCCGTGTGGTCCAGCACCGCGGCGATTTTATTCGTCAGCGCCAGGACATTCGGCAAAGCCTGTTGCACCTGCAAGATCATGGCCTGCAACTGGTCGGAAACGGGCGGCGATTCCGTGGCGCGGATCCAGGCGGTGTCATCGCCGGGCGTGAAAATTTTATAACGGTGCAAGCGTCCGTTCCATGATGCCACGATGGAATGTTTGTCTTTTTCCTGGTTGTTGTAGGCATAGACAGAATTGGACGCGAGATTCAGGCCCGCGAGGACCTGCAGATTGGATTCGTTCAGCATCGTGTAAGTACTGAAAACCAGATTGGAATCCGCGCCGAAGACATCCTGCGAAAGCTGCCACTGACCGGGTTCAGCGGACACTAATTGTTTCAATTCATCAATCGTCTTCACGAACACCGGCTGCGTGACGACCAGCGCGTATCCGTTTGTTCCTCGCGTCACTTCGAGCTGCCGTTTGCCGAGGAAATCCGCCGTGTTCACCTTCAAATACGAACCGCCGGTCCAGAGATAACGGAAATACGGGTCCAGGATTTCAAATTCCACGCGCACGTTGTACGGATTGCGCGGCGGCATCGCATGAATCAGTGTGATTTGCCCGACTTGAAATCCCATCATGAGCACCGGGTCGCCCACATTCAAACCCGCCGAGCTTTGGACGTAAGTGTGAAATTTGGCCTTGATGACGAACCAGCCTTTGCGCTCCGCCGTGTGGTAGATATAATAGCCGAAACCGAACAACAGCAGCGCCGTCGCCACAAAAACAAACCAGCCCACCGCGCGTTCCATGCGGCTCAGGCGCGTGCGCAGTTGCGGGGTCAGGTCTTGCAGTGCCATGATTCGATCTCTTCAGATTGTTGTTTCCAGCGGGACGGCCAGCAATTCCTTTACCGCCGGGTCATTCGCGGATTCTACATCGTTCCAACCGCCAAGGGGAAAGAATTTTTTGTCGCGCAGCAGCGCGAATTTTCGATCCGTATTCCGCCACGGACACAAGTCGTCGGTCGTCACCACCACGGTCAGCGGCCGGCCGCCACACCAATCATGTCCTCGTGATAATTGGTCCAGAAACCGCAGCCACCAATACAGGTGCCGTGTGCCGAGACCGGCCAACGGATTGTCCAGCAGTAACACTTTCGGTTTAAGGATCAACGCGCGCGCCAGCGCCGCACGCTGGCGCCAGTGGTCGCTGACATTCGTCGGCGCCAGGTCGGCCAGGGGCGTCAACTCCAGCAGTTCCAGCAACGTCTCCACCGCCTGCGCTGCCGCCGCGGGCGTCAAATCGTGATGATATTGCAGCGGCAACGCCACATTTTCGCGGATGGTGAGCTGATTAAACAACTGTCCGCCGGCGAACACCAATCCCACGTGCAGCCGTTCCGCCAGTTTAGCTTCACCCAATGTCCGCGTATCCGTCCCGAACAGTTTGCATTCACCCTTTACCGGTGCCATCAGTCCCGCCGCCAGCATCAGGAAATCACTCTTGCCCGAATATTGCTGCCCGGCCACCGTCCAGAATTCCCCCGGTGCCACTGACCAGCTTACCTCTTCCAGCACGACGAAACTGATGTCGCGCATGGCGCCGACGCTCACCTCGCGCATCTCAATCACTGCCGGGTTTTCGGTTTCACTCATGTTTGTAGCGCAGGCGTCCTGCCTGCGGGTTTACTGGGCGTCCCGCCCTGTGTCCCTTCACGCAGCGGGACATGGCGCGAACCCGTGGCCCCGAATGCTTTCGGGGCTGCGCCACCGTTGCTGTTTTCGTTCATGTGACGAGGTAAAGCAGGATGAACAACGCATCAATCAGCACACACACGATGACGCCCTGAGTGACCGCGCGCACCGCGACACGTGAAACGTCATCCAGCCGCAGCGGCTGCGCCAGGCCGTGATAACACGTCACAATGGCAATGAAGAATCCGAACGCAACGGTCTTGAGCGCCAGCAACACAAAGTCCAGCCAGTTGAGCGCCTCGGTGATCTGCTTGTAATAATCGCCCGGCGTCAGCGGCACGTCCTGCAAAAACGCGAACAGATAGCCGCTCGCCAGCGCGCCGATGATCAAATAAACCGTCAGCGCGAAGACGCCCACGGCCATGCCGATGACGCGCGGCACAATCAGATAATGCACCGGATCAATGCCCAGTGCTTCCAACGCCTCGACTTCGCCCATCGCCCGCGCCGTGCCGAGTTCGATCACGTGCGCCGTGCCCACGCGCGCCAGCACCAGCATGGCCGCCAACAACGGCCCCAGTTCGCGCACCACCACAATCACCATCGTCGAACCGAGATAACCGGTTGCCCCGACCCGCGCCAGGGCCGAAACCGTCTGGCCGATGACGAGAAATCCGAGCGCCAGCGCCACGAACAAAAACATCGGCAGCAATGCCACACCCGCCCGGGCAATTTCCCGCCGGATGCGCGGACGGATTACGTTCCGGGCTGTGCGGGATTTCCGCAAAATCACCCCCAGCGTGATGAGCGCGAATGCCGCCAATCCCTGCAAGGTCAACAAAAACAGGAACAATTTCCGGCCCAGAAAATCCGTGTAGGATTTCGGCAGCGGCGCGCGGCGAAATATCTGCGTATCGGTCAACGCAAACGCCTTTGCCAGATTTTCACGCACAAGCCCAGCGTAGGACTGTGCCGGATTTGAGACAAGGCGTGAAATTCACGCGTTCCGGCGCCACTGAGGTGTCAAATCTCAGGACTGTGCGTTCCGAACCTGGTCGTTTCAGGCCGCGTTCCGGTTGGTATAACATGGCCCGAGCCATGCTGGCTAAACGGCCATGACTAAGATCGCTTACAGCGAGAGCGCAAGCGGTAATGTCGTACGCACCGCGGTCGTTCCTGCCAACCGTTCCGAACAGCCCAGATTCGGCACGCTCGATAGCACCATCATCGTCGTCATCCTCCTGTGCTTCCTCGCGTGCATTGCCGGACTGATCTACTATCCGCTGACCCATTAATCAGCGGCTGGCTTCGGAACGATTTGAGGGCCTGAACAGGCTGCCTGCAGCCTCACGAAAAAACTATCCTTGGGGCGGGGCCTCGTAGCAAAATTCCCGCGATGACGCCCCGCGACGCCAAAGCCCGGCACGACCAGCTCGCCGACGAAATCCGGCGACA
Organism: Verrucomicrobiia bacterium; assembly: GCA_035279985.1. GTDB lineage: Bacteria > Verrucomicrobiota > Verrucomicrobiia > Limisphaerales > UBA11358 > UBA11358. Next base: position 73 of record DATEGR010000300.1, on the reverse strand, counting down.
CGATCACGCCTATTACGTCGAAGGCCGGCAACTCATCACCGACCGTGAATACGACCTGCTTTTCAAGGAGCTG
>DATEGR010000299.1:0-2543 GCA_035279985.1 Verrucomicrobiia bacterium | reverse complement strand
GCGCGAGCACCTGATCCAATTGGTCGGCGGGCACGCGCCGGATGGCGGTCTTCCAATCAATCAATTTTTCCTTCTCCATCTCAATGGCGAAACGGACCGCCGCGAGGCCGGTGCGTTTGCCGTTGCGGGTCTGGAGCATGAACAATTTACCGTCCTGAATCGTGAATTCAAAGTCCTGCACGTCTTTGAAATGCGACTCCAACGTCTTGCGGACAATCTCGAGTTCGGCGAACGCCAGAGGTAGATGCTGCTTGAGCTGCGCCACCGGTTCGGGTGTGCGCACGCCGGCTACGACGTCTTCGCCCTGGGCGTTGATGAGAAATTCGCCGTAGAACACCTTTTCACCCGTCGCCGGGTCGCGCGTGAAGGCGACGCCGGAACCGGATTGATCACCGGTATTGCCATACACCATGGCCTGAACGTTGACGGCGGTGCCCCATTCGGCGGGGATGCCGTATTTGCGCCGATAGACGATCGCCCGATCGTTCATCCACGAACCAAACACGGCGCCGACGGCACCCCACAATTGTTTCCAGGGATCCTGCGGGAATTCACCGCCGGTGCGTTCCTTGATCAGCGCCTTGAACCGTTTGACCAACTCTTTCAAATCGGCCACGGACAGTGTCGTGTCTTCCACGTCGTCTTCATGCCGGTCGTGCTTGAGCTTGTGGATCACCACTTCAAAGGGTTCATGGTCTTCATTGGGCCGTTTCTGCACGCCCATCACCACGTCGCCGTACATCTGGATAAACCGGCGATAACAATCCCAGGCGAACCGCTCATTCTTCGTCGCCTTGACCAGCGCGAGAACCGTTTCATCGTTCAAGCCGAGATTCAGAATCGTGTCCATCATGCCCGGCATGGAATCGCGCGCGCCGGAACGGACCGAGACGAGCAACGGCATGGCGCCTTTGTCGCCGAACCGGGTGCCCATGATTTTCTCGATGAAAGCCACGCCGGCCTGGACCTGGCCGTCCAGGATCTTCGGATAGGATTTCTTGTTCTGGTAATAGTAAGTGCAGACTTCGGTGGTAATGGTGAAGCCCGGGGGCACCGGCAGACCGATCCGGCTCATCTCGGCCAGATTGGCGCCTTTGCCACCCAGCAACGGCTTCATGCCGCCGTCGCCATCGGCCTTCTTGTTCCCAAATAAATAAACGTACTTCGCGCTTTTCGATGCTTTAGCCATAAAAATCAAAAATCAAGTTTGATGCTCGTGTGCTTTGAACTGGAAAACTGCAAAAACGAGCCGCGAATCTAGCAAAGGCAATCACCATGTCAATGAACGAAACACGGAGCAGGCGTCACAATTGGGCGACGTCAATGCCGCCCGTCGGTGCCGCCGCTCAACGTTCCCATAAGAGTGCCGCCCGGACGCGGCGTCTGATCAAATCGATTTGTTCAGCCGCAAGACACGCCCGCGCATTCACCCATGAGAAGTGTGACTGATTGGACAACAATATGGAATTATTCGAACTGGAATGTGAATTGCTGAATAAAAGGCGGAAATGATATGAAACCCAAAGAACATACCTGTAAACAACTGACTCCACTCAAAATCTCCGATCCGCTGGTGAGGCGCCTGGCCGCCTATTCGGCCACGGCCGGCGCGGCGCTGCTGGTTGCGCCGGTGGCCGATGCCACCATTCAGAATATCAACAGCATTTCGTTGAGCCTGGACCTGCCGGAAAACGGCGGGTACCAAAGCCTGTCCTTCGACGCCGGACCGTTTCACGGGTATTTCAATGGCAGTCGCAACGCCTACGATCGAGTGAACTATTTCCCGGGGACCTACTATCACCCGCCGACGAGCACCCGTCCCGGTTATTATGATCCGGGTCACAACACCACGGTCGCCTACCGGTACGGCCGGGCGTCATTGGGTGGTTACATCGCGGGCGGCTATTATGCCAGCCGACTGGGCAAAGGCATTCCGTTTGCCGGTTTATCCTTTGCGGGCGGCTCGCATTTGATGGGATCGCGATCATACGGTGGTGGGGCCTACGGCAATTTCATGGGGCAATCCGGTTACCTTGCCTTCCAGACCGGCTCCTATTACGGCTGGCTGAAGGTCAAGGTGGGTCTGGATGCCGACGGCGTGCCGAATCAAATTTCGCTGGTGGATGACGGCAATGGCATCGTTGGCGCATTCGATAGCATGAGTGACGCGGCCGCTGACGGTTTCAGTGTTGGCGTCATGGCGGTCCCCGAGCCTTCCATCGCGGCCATTGGCGGCCTCGGTCTGCTGGCCTTCGGCGCGGCGGGCGTGCGCGAACTGCGCCGGCGGCGCGGGCGATCTAACGGGTAAAACCATCGTTTTGGGCCGGATAACGCACGGCAAGGTTCTTTGAGCCTTGCCGTTTAACTTTTATAACCCATTGGCCCGAAACTTGCAGTTCAGTTTGTCTAAAGAAGCCTATGAAATTCAGAAATCTTAAATCCCCCGGACGGATTTCACCGAAAACTTCTGATCCGCTGATGAGACGCGTGGCCGCCTATTCCGCCACAGCGGGCGCAGCCCTGCTGGCCGCGCCCGCGACGGA
>DATEGR010000298.1:0-17246 GCA_035279985.1 Verrucomicrobiia bacterium | reverse complement strand
CGCCATCAACACGTCGAACTGGTGTCGCGCCAGTTGCGTGTCGAGGTGCTGGAGTTCCAGCGAAATCTGTTTGTACCGGCGCGCCTTGCCAGCCTGCCGCTGCAGCGAGCCGATCTGCCGTTTCACCTCGCGGATGAGGTCGGCCACGCGCAAAAGATTTTGCTCGGTGTATTCCAGTTTGCGCAGCGACTCGCGTTTCTGCGACTTGAACTTCGTGATGCCGGCGGCTTCCTCGAACACCATGCGCCGATCCTCCGGTTTGCTGGAGAGAATCTGCGTGATGTGGCCCTGCGCCAGGATGCTGTAGCTGGTGCGCCCGATGCCGGTGCCCATGAACAACTGCTGGATGTCCTTGAGCCGGCACGGGACCTTGTTCAGAAAATATTCGCTGTTGCCGTCGCGGAAAATCCGACGCGTGAGCGTCACCTCGTCGTAGGCGACCTCGACCCCCGCCGCGCGCAAACTTTCCTCGCCCACGCCGCCGAGGGTGAGCGACACCTCGCCCATGCCCATCGGTTTGCGGCCGTCCGTGCCGTTGAAAATCACGTCGGCCATCTCGCCGCCGCGCAGCGCCTTGGCCGATTGCTCGCCCAGCACCCAGCGAATGGCGTCGGAGACATTGGATTTGCCGCAGCCGTTGGGGCCAACGATGGCGGTGACACCGGGTTGAAAATTCAACGCGGTCTTGTCCGCGAATGACTTAAAGCCAAAAACCGTCAGATTTTTGAGATACATGCTCTTTGAACTCGTCCAAGGCAACCAAAGTTGCCCGATTAAGTAAAGCAAAAACCACTATATACAGCGTGGCCTTGCTGTTGCAGGCACAACTAATTGGTGAGGAACCATGATTTGCTTTGTGCCGACAACTGCTTACTCTAATCCATCAAATCGTTGGTATTTATACGCCTCCCCCGCGAATCCGTCAACTGCTTTTCTGTAACGTTTCCAAAACAATCCGTGTAAATCCGTGCAATCCATGTCTCAGGTTTCCGGCGGCAGACGCAATGTGGTATCCAGCAGTTGCACATCGGCCAGTTCCTTGCCCGCCGCCGTACCGCCTAGTTTCTGGATTTTTTCGCCCGCCGGACGGATGCGCGATTCATAGCTGCCGACCGCCTGGTTGAAGGCCTTGTTCGCCGTTTCCAGGCCGTCGCGGATTTTTTCGAAGTGTTCCGTGAATGTGGCCACGCGCGAATAAAGTTCCTGCGCCGCTTCGGCAATCGCCCGGGCGTTTTCCGTCTGCGCGTGTTGCTGCCAGCTCACGCTCACGGAACGCAGCAGGGCAATGAGCGACGCCGGCGTCGCCAGCAGAATCCGTTTGCCCGCCGCCCAGACAATCAAATCGTGGTCGCCCTCCAGCGCCGCGCTGAACAGCGATTCCGCCGGCACGAACAGGACCACGTAATCCAGCGCGTTGGGAAACTGGCTGGGATAATCGCGGTCGGCCAGCGCCTTGATGGTCGCCTTCAATTTCGCCGCGTGCGCGGCGAGCGCTTCCGCGCGTTTGGTTTCGTCCGCCGACTCCAGCGCGTTGAGGAAATCGAAATCCGGCACCTTGGCGTCCACGATGATGAATCGGTCGCCCGGCAGGCGCACAATCAAATCCGGCTTGGCGTCGCCCGCCTGCGTTTGCTCGCTGAAATCGCAATGGGCGCTCATGCCCGCCGCCTCCACGACTCGTCGCAACGTTTCCTCGCCCCAGCGTCCGCGCGCCTGGTTCGATTTCAGCACCATGCGGAACTGCTGCGTTTCGGCGGCGAGCGATAAACTGGATTGCGCCAGCTTTTCAAGCTGCTCTTTCACTTTGCCGAGTGTGTCCGCCTGTGAGGTTTCACTTTGTTGCAGGCGTTTCTGGTAGGTTTCCAGTTGCAGCTTTAACGGCTCAACCAGGGTTTTGATGGATTCCTGGCGCTGGGCCAGGTCGCCTTTGGCGGTTTCCTGAAATTTACCGAACGTCTGCTCGGCCAGTCGCAAAAATTCCGGCGCGCTTTGTTTCAACGCCTCGGCGCTCAACGCTTTGAACGCCTCGCGCAAATCGGCCAGCGCCTTGTCCTGCAAGGCGCGTTGCTCGACGACCATTTTTTCCGCCGCCGCGCGGCTGGCTTCGGCGGAGGCGTGGGCGTTGCCGGTCTCGGTGAGCTGACTGCGCAACTGGGTCAGTTCCGTTTCGCGCTGCGCGACCTGCTGGCGCAACTCGTTTTCCAGCCGCGAATCAGCCGGGGCAATCGGCGCACGACTACGACCTGTCAGCCAGCCGATGAGCAGGCCCGATCCGCCCCCGACGACCAGGCCGATAATCAAATAAGCTCCGTTAGACATGATTCATCGCAGCTTGCTGAACAGTTTCTTTTCGTGGTCAACCACGAGCGTCCGCTTGCCTTTCGACACAATTTTATGTCCCTCGGCACGCAAATGTCTGGCGACGCTTCCAACACCACCCGGATATTTCGGATTCACTTCGCCGCCGGTTTTGAGTGTGCGCCAGTAGGGTGTGATGCGTTTGGCGCCTTCCGCTTCCCCTTCGGCAGCCGCATGCGCGGCGATCCATGAAAAAATACCGGTCGTGATGGGACAGGCAAAGTCCGTTTTGTGTTTTCTGGCGAGTGCCTGGCGAAGTTCGTTGATGGTGACGACACGGCCTTTGGGCACCTGCTTCATCAGCGCGTCCACCTCCCACGGCGCGGGAATGACAAACGTGCCTGTGCCCCAGCGCCTGGACATCTTGCCGGTGACCTGGCAGACCCTCGGCAGGCCTTTGTCATCCGCCAGTTTTTCGCGCCAGGACTTTTTCGCTTTCATATTTTCGTAGCCGCGCTTGTAAAAGCGCGGCCATTCAATTTATTTTGCCGCGCTCTTCCGAGGCGCGGCTACGGTATTTTAAAAATGCGCTATCACTTCAATCTCCACGTTTGCACCTTTGGGCAGCGCCGCGACCTGGATGGTCGAGCGCGCCGGACAATCGCCGGTGAAATATTTCGCATAGACCTCGTTCATGCCGGCGAAGTCGGCGAGATTGGTCATAAAGACGGTGCTTTTGACAACGTTGGCGAAGGTCAGCTTCTGATCGTCCAGGATGGCCTTGACGTTTTGCAGCACGCGGTCAGTCTGCGCCTGAATGTCGCCGGTAATCAGGTTGCCGGAGGCCGGATCAATGGGAATCTGACCGGCACAGAACAGCAAATCGCCGGTGCGCACGGCATGATTGTAGGGGCCGACGGCCGCCGGTGATTTCGCGGGTTTGATGATGGTTTTCTTTGCCATTTTATGGTAGCGGCGGTCTGTGACCGCCGGGATTATTTTGCCAAACGGCGGCGGTCACAGACCGTCGCTACAGTACAGGCAAGGTCTATCGGCTTTGGTGCAACAGGTCAAGGAACCAGGCACCGATTTGTTTCTTGACGGATTCACAAAGTCAATCATCGTAAAGCTAATTCCAAGCATCAGCCGCAATTTATGAAGACAAGAAGCGTCATTGTTTTCGTTCTATTTGCCCTGGCCATGTTGAGTGCCGGTTATCTGCTCGGCTGGCACAATGGCACGTCAGCCGGATCTTCAACGACTCATTCGCCCGGGGATTCGGGCAAAACGGCAGACCGAAATTCCCCGACGCTGCCGCCGATTAAAACTTCGCTGTCCCGCCAGCCGGCAGATTCCCAATCTGCCGGCGCCGGGAAAACATCACTGTCTGACATCGAGGCAAAGATGCTGAAGCTGAACATCCGCAATTTGTATAATGATCCGGATTGGCGCAAAATGATGGATAGCCTGGATCCGGCCGATATCCCGCAATTGCTGGCATTTGTGGATGCCAAGGTGCCAAAATTCATGCGACAGGGATTGCGCTTCAATCTGCTGCCGCGCTGGGCGCAGAGTGATCCCCAGGCGGCCATGACTTATGCTCAAGCCTTGCCCAACTCGCAGGAACGTGAGAACGCCATCGGCATGGTCGCCAGTGGCTGGGCGCAAAAAGATCCAACCGGGGCTGCGGCCTGGGCGCAACAACTTCCCAAAGGCCAGCTGCGTGAGCGCGTGTTGAGCAACGTCATCTCGGCAATGGCCGGCTCCAACCCGCAAGCCGCTTTCGACTTGTTTCAAAGTTCCGACCTCACGGGTTGGCAATATATGCCGGCGTATAATCTTTTTTCGACCTGGGCGGCCCAGGACCCGGCGACCGCCGCGGCTCAGGCGGCCAAATTGACTTCGGGCCGCCAGCGACAGCAAGCCTTCCAGGCGATCGCGGCCGCCTGGGCACAGAACGATCCGCAGGCGGCCATGACCTGGGCCAATTCATTGTCCAACGGACAGGACAAGCGCAATGCGATCAGTTCAATCATTTCCAGTTGGGCGCAAAATGACGTGAACGGCGCGATGGCCTGGGCGAAGCAGTTGCCCGAAGGCCAGACCAAACAACAGGCCATGAGCAGTCTGGGTCTTTCCTGGGCGCAAACCGACCCGCAGGCGGCGGTGGACTTCGCCAACGGTCTCCCATCCGGCATGGCCAAAAACAGTTTGCTGGGCAGTATCATCAGCCAATGGGTGCAGCAAGACCCGGATGCGGCCATGAAATATGTTCAAAGTCTGCCAAGCGGCCCGGGGCGCAACCGCGTGTTGCAGCAGGCCATCGGCTCCATGTCCTGGCAGGACCCGAAATCGGCGGCGGCGCTCGCTTCCCTGCTCCCGCCGGGCAATGACCTGATGAATGCGGTGTCCCAAATCGCCTGGAGTTTTGCCCAGTCCGATCCCAAGGCGGCGATGGATTGGATTCAGACGTTGCCCGAAGGCAACGCCAAACGAAATGCGCTTCAAAATATCGGCTGGCAACTGGCGCAGGATGATCCAAAGGCCGCCGCCGATTTTGCGAATTCGCTGCCGCCGGGCCAGGGGCGGGACAATTTGATGATGAACATCGCCAGTTCGTGGGCGCAGAGCGATTTAAACGGCGCGTTGGCCTGGGCCCAGAACCTGCCAGACGGAAACGCCAAACAAAATGCGATGAACAGCGTGGCCATGCAATGGGGCCAAACCGATCCGGCGGGCGCCATGCAATATGCCCAGGGCCTCCAACCGGGCAGCGCCCAAAACAGTTTCCTGAATACCGCGGCCAATGCCTGGGCGCAGAACGATCCGAAGGCGGCCATGCTCTGGCTGCAGTCCATGTCCGAAGGCGCCGCTAAAAATGCCTTTACCTCCGGCCTCGTTTCCGGCCTCGCGCAAAATTCACCGCAGAACGCGGCGGATTTTGTGGCTTCCCTGCCGGCCGGCGCGACGCGAGACAGCGCCGCGATGAATGTGGTCTCCCAATGGACACAATCCGATCCGCAGGCGGCCGCAAACTGGGCCGCCACGTTTCCGGCCGGCAACACCCGGAACAACGCCTTTCAAAGCATCATTTCCAACTGGGCACAGAATGATCCCGGCGCCGCCAGCCAATGGCTGGGTTCCCTGCCGGACGACAGCGCCAAACAAAGCGCGGTCCAGTCCTACGTCAATCAGGTGGCCTGGCAATATCCCGACCTGGCCGCACCCTGGGCGGAATCGTTGAGTGATCCCAATCAACGCAACCTGGCCATCCAAAATGTCGCGCGCCAATGGCTGAAGACCGACCCGCTGGATGCGCAAAAGTGGCTTATGAATACTTCGCTGCCGGACGCCCAGAAGCAGGCGCTGCTGAACAGCGGCAAACCGTGACACCCCGGGCGGCGCGGAAGAATCAATTTTCAGCTACAAATACTTTTTCAAAACCGGCCCCAATTCTTTTTTAGTCTTCGCCGGCCAGAGTTTCTTGTCGGTCAGGATCGCGTTTTTCAATGCCGCGTGACAGGGCCAGTTGGGCTCCGCCGGAATTTGAGAGATGGCACGCACGACGATCTTTTTGGCCATGTCGGCATTGCGATGGAGGTTCTGGATGATCATGGCCAGCGTCACGTGCTCGTCTTCCTTCCAGCAATCGTAGTCGGTGGACATCGCCAGCGTGGCGTAGGCGATCTCGGCTTCACGGGCGCATTTGGCCTCGCCCAGATTGGTCATGCCGATGACATCGTAGCCGAGCTGGTGGTTGGTGAGCGATTCGGCGCGGGTGCTGAACGCCGGGCCTTCCATGTTCACATAAGTGCCGCCGTCGTGCGCCGTCGCGCCGCAAGCACGTGCGGTTTTCAAAAGAATCTTCCGCAGTTCCTCGCAGATCGGGTGCGCGAACGAGATGTGCGCCACGATGCCGCGGCCGAAAAACGTGTGCTCCGGCCCGCGCTTGGTGCGGTCGAGGAACTGGTCCACCAGCACGATGTCGCACGGCTGGTATTTTTCCTGCAAGGCGCCGACGGCGCTGACGCTGATGATCCAGGCGACGCCGAGTTTTTTCATCGCCCAGATATTGGCGCGATGGTTCAGTTCAGCGGGCAGGATGCGGTGGCCGCGGCCGTGTCGCGCCAGAAAAACCACGTTGCGCCCGGCGAGTTTGCCGGTCAGCAAATCGTCGGAGGGTGCGCCGAAGGGCGTCCTGACCTTCACCCATTTCTGATTCGTGAAGCCTTCGAGATGGTAAAGGCCGGTGCCGCCGATGATGCCAATACGATGTTCAGACATGTACGGATTTTTAATCACGAAACAGCCAAAACACACGAAAAAAGCGACGGCATCGTTCTGCCTGGGATGGATCTGAATTCTTGTGCCACGTAGCATGGCAGATGGGCCAAGTCCGAAGGAATTTCCTGACAATAGCCCGGCGTTTCAACGCCGGGAATGAATCGACCGACGGACAAGTCCCGCAGGGACGGCTGAACAGGCGCGGAGTTACCTCGGCCGTTCCTGCGGGACTTGACGCAATGGTCACGTGAACCCGGCATTGAAATGCCGGGCTGTTTGCAAATGTTCCTTCGGAACAAGGCCATATCAGAACGCACCTGTTCGAATATTGAGATGCCTGTTTCGGCTGCGCGTGTTTCTCCTATGCGCCCTGCAGGTAACGGACCGTCCGCCCTGCCAAAAACCCACTTTTCCCGGCTGGCCTTTTCAAAAAGGTTGGTTAATCTACTGAGATGGAAATATTTCAACGCATTCTTAAAACCGCGGTCGAAGGCGGCGCCTCGGACGTGCACCTGAAAATCGGCACGCCGGTCATTTATCGCATCAACCGCGAACTCATCGCCGTGGACGCGCCGTTTCCCACCACGGAATGGATGAACAAGATTGTCGAGGCCGTCACGCCCGACCATTTGAAAAAGAAGCTCATCGAGGAGCGTGAAATAGATTTTTCCTATTTCGTTCCCGGGACCGGCCGGTTCCGCACGAATCTGTTCCAACAGCGCGGCCAGTGGTGTCTGGCGATGCGTTTCGTGAAGACGCACGTGCCCACGTTCGAGGAGCTGGGGTTGCTGGAGCAGATTAAACAGGTGGCTGAATCGCCGCGCGGCATTGTGCTCGTGGCGGGCACCACCGGCTGCGGCAAATCCACCACGCTGGCCGCGATGCTTGAACACATCAACAACAACTTCAAAAAGCACATCATTACGCTGGAGGACCCGATTGAATACGTGTTCGAAGACAACCAATCGGTGATCGAGCAGCGGGAAATCGGGCTGGATACGTTGACCTTCCACCACGCGCTCGTCCACGTTCTGCGCCAGGACCCCGACATCATCATGGTCGGCGAGATGCGCGACGACATCAGTTTTTCGGCGGCCATGAGTGCGGCCGAAACGGGGCATCTCGTCCTGTCCACGCTGCACACCACCAACGCTTCCCAATCCGTCAACCGCATTCTGGATTTCTTTAAGGCCGAGGAACGCGAACAAATCCGCCGGCAGCTTTCCGGCACGTTGCGTGGTGTCATCTGCCAGCGCATGATCACCACGGTGGAAGGCAAACTGACGCCGGCACTGGAGATTCTGCTCAATACGCCCATGGTCAGGAAACTGCTCGAGGAAAACCGGCTCGACAAGCTGTCGGCAGCCATTGAGACCGGTTTGGACGACGGCATGATCAGCTTTAACCAGTCGCTGTTCAACCTCGTCAAATCCGGTCGCGTCAGCGAGAAGGAGGCGTTGTCCAAGGCCACCAACCCGCAGGCCCTGGAGATGAATTTCAAGGGTATCTTCCTCGACGAAGGCCGTCGAATCATCAAGTAAACCACCTTTTTTTCAACCGATCCGCAGTTGACTTAAACCCGACCGGTTATATCGTGGTTTGTCATGCGGATTTCGAAGAGAACCGATTATGCGCTTCGTGCCTTGTTCACGCTGCTGGACCATTACCGGGGCGCGCCAATCCCGATTCGGGAACTGGCGCGGCGCAACGACGTTCCCAAGCGGTTTCTGGAGCAAATCATGCTTGATCTCAAGGCGCAAGGTTGGGTGGACAGCGTGGCCGGAATCCGGGGCGGCTATGTGCTCGCCCGAAGCCCGGACAAGATAACCATGGGCGAGATCGTGCGCCATTTCGACGGCGTTTTAGCACCCATTGAATGTGTTTCGGTGACGGGATATAAACGTTGTTCGCAGGAGCCGGTCTGCCGGTTTCGCCGGGTTTTCCTCGATACGCGGAACTACATCGCCGGGGTCATGGATCGTGCGACGCTGGCCGAAGTAGCCAAGGGCCTGCCCGTTTCCAGGCAGGAAGTCAGCGCTGGTTTCAGCGGCGGCGACGGTATTTAAACGGGAAATTTCTCAAAAAAAACAGTTGACACTTCAGCTAAACCGTGGATAATAACGACATAACTGGTCGTTTATTGTTGGATTGAGAGTTTGGATTAATTCGAGAATCCACAAAACGCCGTCGCTAGGGCAGGAAGCGAAGGGTGGCTGGCCTTTTTATTTGGCCATAAAGACGACTCGGTTGGTCGCTATTCATAAGCATGACGTGAATTGAGCAGAATTGGTGAAACAAACAAAAACCAATATGAAACTGAATCAGTTGATACTCGCAGCCGTCGCCGGGGTGCTATTCGTTTTTCCGGCGCGGGCTGCCGATGACAGCGCCACCAACTCCACCGAAGCGGCGGAGATCGAAGCCTTGAAGAAGCAGGTCCAGGAGTTGGACCAAAAAGTCCAGGCCCTGGAGCGACAACGCGAGTCGGAGCAGGAGGCTGCCGCCAACACCAATCAGGAACAAATTCAGGAACTCGACCAAAAAGTCCGGATTCTGGGGCGCCAGCACGAGCTGGACCAGGAGGACGCGGCGGCAGCGGCCAAAACGCGACCCCGCTTAAAACTGGATGCCAGCGGTTTCACGCTTAGTTCCGCCGACACCAATTTTGTCATTTCGTTGCAAGGGGTGCTTCAGGAAGACAGTCGGACGTTCTTTGCCGACCACAATATTGCGAACAGCGGCTTTCTTTTGCGCCGGGCGCGTCCGATTATTTCCGGCACGGTTTTTCGTGATTTTGATTTCAACTTCACTCCGGATTTCGGCGGCAACACGGCACAAATAGTCGATGCTTACTTGAACTACCGCTACCGCCCGGAATTACAACTGGAAGCCGGCAAATTCAAATCGCCCGTCGGCCTGGAGCATTTAGTGGCTGACCGGAACACGCTGTTCAACGAGCGCTCGCTGGTGACGGACCTGATGCCGAATCGCGATCTGGGTGTGGAACTGCACGGCGATTTATTCGGCGGCGCGGTCAGTTACGCCGCCGGCATTTTTAACGGCGCGCCCGATTACAACGGCACGACGGTGAATACGGATTCGGACAATGACAAGGCCTTTGCCGGGCGCCTGTTCTTCCAACCCTGGAAGACCAGCGATGTGGATTGGTTGCACGGACTGGGGTTCGGTGCCGGCGGCAGTTATGAATCCGACCGTAATGGGGCCAGCGGATTGACGCCGGGTTACACCACGGACGGCCAGCAGAAATTTTTCGTTTATACCAACGGAATTGCGGCCAACGGCCAACATTGGAGAATTTCGCCGCAGGGCTATTATGACCACGGGCCGTTCGGGATCCTGGGCGAGTATGTGATTTCCGACCAGCAAGTCAGCCGCACGACTGCCCCGCTGACAGCGGCCGACCTGCAGCACACCGCCTGGGAGGTTGCCGCCAGTTGGGTGTTGACGGGCGAGAACGTTTCCTACAATAGCGTGGTAACGCCGCGGCATCCCTTTGACCCGCGGGCAGGACACTGGGGGGCGTGGCAGGTGGTGGGGCGTTTTGAAGAGCTGAACATTGACAACTCGGCGTTTCCAACGTTTGCCAGTTCGACCGCTTCCGCCTCGTCGGCGCACGCGTGGTCGGCGGGCCTGAATTGGTATCTGAATCGAAACGTCCGGGTGAACGCCAGTTTTTCGCATACGGTGTTCTCCGGCTACACCGGTGCCATCCCCGCGGTGCCGGCCCAGGCGGAAAATGTGTTTTTCACCCGGATACAATTGGCGTTTTAATGACTTAAGCTGGAAACTAAAAGCTCATGAAAACACTGCTGACCATCCTGCTGGCTTCGTCACTGGTCGCAGCGGCGGGCGCCCGGGAGGTCAAACTCCTGAACGTATCCTACGACCCAACGCGCGAACTGTATCAGGCATACAACGTCGCCTTTGCGAAATACTGGAAGGCGAAAACCGGCGATGACGTGATGATTTCCCAGTCGCATGGCGGCTCGGGCAAGCAGGCGCAATCCGTCATCAACGGCCTGGAGGCCGACGTCGTCACGCTCGCCCTGGCCTATGACATTGACGCGATCGCCCGGCAGGGAAAATTGTTGCCGGCCGACTGGCAAAAACGGCTCCCGGACAACAGCACACCCTACACTTCAACCATCGTGTTTCTGGTGCGCAAGGGAAATCCAAAGCACATCAAGGATTGGGACGATGTGGTCAAGCCGGGCGTCAGCGTCGTCACACCGAATCCCAAGACCTCCGGCGGCGCGCGCTGGACATTTCTCGCCGCCTACGCCTATGCGCTGGAAACGTACGGACACGATGACGCGAAGGCGCTTGATTTTGTGACGCGCCTTTACAAAAACGTGCCGGTGCTCGATTCCGGCGCGCGCGGTTCAACCATCACCTTTGCCCAACGCGGCATCGGCGACGTGCTGCTCGCCTGGGAGAATGAGGCGCACCTGGCGCTCAAGGAGTTCGGGGCGGCCCAATTTGAAATTGTGTCGCCGTCGTTGAGCATTCAGGCCGAACCGCCCGTGGCGATGGTGGACAAAAACGCCAAACGTCACGGGACCCTGGCCGTGGCGCAGGCTTATCTGGAATATCTATATTCCGACGAAGGCCAGGAAATTGCGGCGAAAAATTTCTATCGTCCGCGCAGCCCGAAGATGGCCGCCCGATACGCGAGCCAGTTCAATCCGGTAAAACTCGTGACCATTGGCAAAGAATTCGGCGGGTGGGAAAAGGCACAACAACGCTTCTTCAACGACGGCGGCGTCTTCGATCACATTTACCAACCTTGAACGAATTTAGCATGGCTTTAAAAATGGCCTCGGGGCAAAATTATCGCGCCGCCGCCTCGGTGGTGAGATTTTAACGCATGTTACGCTCGCAACAACGCGGTGTGCTGCCGGGCTTTCGACTGACGCTCGGCTACACGCTGCTTTATTTGAGCCTGATCGTCCTCATTCCGCTGGCGGCGGCGTTCGTAAAAAGCAGCGAGCTTTCCTGGGCGCAGTTTTCGCAAACGGTTTTTTCACCGCCGGCGCTCGCCGCCTATCGCCTGAGTTTCGGCGCGTCCTTTCTGGCCGCGGCCGTGAACGCCATTTTCGGCTTCATCGTCGCCTGGGTGCTCGTCCGTTACGATTTTTTTGGAAAACAAATCGTGGACGCGCTGGTGGACCTGCCGTTTGCGCTGCCGACTGCCGTCGCCGGCATCACCCTGGCAACGCTTTACGCGCCGAACGGCTGGCTCGGCGCCTGGTTCGCGCCGTTCGGCATCAAGGTTTCCTACACGCAGTTCGGCATTTTTATCGCGCTCACGTTTATCGGCCTGCCGTTCATTGTCCGCACCGTCCAGCCCGTACTCGCCGATTTGGAGTCGGAACTTGAGGAAGCCGCGGCCAGTCTCGGGGCCAACCGCTGGCAGGCCTTCTGGCGGGTGATTTTCCCGATGTTGAGTCCGGCGCTGTTGACCGGTTTCGCGCTCGCGTTCGCCCGCGCGCTGGGCGAGTACGGCTCGGTCGTCTTCATTTCCAGCAACATTCCGATGAAGACGCAGATTGTTCCGCTCCTCATTATGGGTGAGCTGGACGGATTCCACCTTGCCAAGGCGACCGCGCTGGCCGTCGTGATGCTCGTGATTTCGTTCCTGCTGCTGCTGGCCATCAATCTGCTGCAATGGTGGAGCAACCGTTACAACGCAACCAACCCGGCATGATCGACGACGCCAAAATCAATGCCCCTCGTCGCATGAGCGAACCGCCGTTCGTGCGGCGCCTGCTCATTGCCGTCGCGCTGGGCTTCATCGCGCTGTTTCTCGTCGTGCCGCTCCTTTCCGTTTTTGCCGAGGCGCTGCGACAGGGCCTGGGTTTTTATTTCCAGACGCTGCGCGACCCGATGACGGTGAGCGCGATTGAATTGACGCTGATCGCCGCCGGCATTTCCGTTCCGCTCAACTGCCTGTTTGGCGTCGCCGCGGCGTGGACCATCGCCAAGTTCGATTTCCCCGGCAAAAACATTTTACTCACGCTGATTGACCTGCCGTTTTCCATTTCGCCCGTGATTTCCGGAATGATTTACGTCCTGATTTTCGGCGCGCAAGGCTGGTTTGGCCCGTGGTTGATGGAGCACAACATCCGGATCATTTTTGCCGTGCCGGGCATTGTCCTGGCGACGATGTTCGTCACCTTCCCGTTTGTGGCGCGCGAATTGATTCCGCTCATGCAGGCGCAGGGCCGGACGGAGGAGGAGGCCGCGCGTGTGCTCGGCGCGAACGGCTGGCAGACCTTCTGGCGGGTGACATTGCCAAACATCAAATGGGGATTACTGTACGGGGTGATTTTGTGCAACGCGCGGGCGATGGGCGAATTCGGCGCGGTCTCGGTCGTCAGCGGCCACATCCAGGGCAAGACCAACACCATTCCGTTGCATGTGCAGATTTTATATGAAAACAACAACATCCCCGGCGCGTTCGCCGTGGCGTCGCTGTTGACGCTGCTCGCCCTGGTCACGCTCGCCTTGAAAACGTGGGTCGAGTATAAAACTACCGGGTTGCGGGGAACGGCGTTCACGCCGCTGCCCCTTAAAAAGGGACCGCCCAGAAAGATGGCATGAGTGTCGAGGTCAAAAACGTCACGAAAAAGTTCGGCAATTTCACCGCGCTCGACAACGTGAATCTCAAGGTCGAGTCCGGCGAACTCGTCGCCCTGCTCGGGCCGTCCGGGTCGGGCAAAACGACGCTGCTGCGGGTCGTGGCCGGGCTGGAATTTCCGGACGCCGGCAACGCGCAGGTTCTGTTTTATGGCGAGGACGTGACGGCCATCCCCGCGAGCCAGCGCAAGGCCGGTTTTGCGTTTCAACATTACGCACTGTTCCGCCACTTGAACGTCTTCGAAAACATCGCGTTCGGTTTGCGGGTCCGCCCGAAACCCACCCGGCCCGGCGAGGAAAAGATCCGCGCCCGCGTCGGCGAACTGCTGAAATTGATTCAACTCGAACCGCTCGCCAAACGGTTTCCCTCGCAACTGTCCGGCGGCCAGCGGCAGCGCGTCGCCCTCGCCCGCGCCCTCGCGGTCGAGCCGAAGGTGCTCCTGCTGGATGAACCGTTCGGCGCGCTCGACGCGAAGGTCCGCCGGGAACTGCGCCGCTGGTTGCGGAAACTGCACGACGAAATCCACATCACCACGCTGTTTGTGACGCACGATCAGGAGGAGGCGCTGGAGGTGGCCGACCGCGTGGCCATTTTGCGCGACGGCAAAATCGAGCAGATCGGCACGCCGGAGGAAATTTATGACAATCCGGCCACGCCGTTCGTTTACGATTTTCTCGGCAACGTGAATCTGTTCAGCGGCCGGGTGCGCGAAGGAACGGTCATCATCGGCGAAACGGAATTCGCGGTGGAGGAAACGGCGGGGGAGACGGACACGGACGCCGTCGCGTTTGTGCGGCCGCATGATATCCGCATCACGCGCGAGGCGAACGGGCAGAAGACCTTTCCCGCGCGCATCGTCCGGTGCAATGCCGCCGGGCCGCTGGCAAACCTGGAATTGGAACGGCTGGACGGCGGCGGAAATTTCGCCGCGCAGTTGAGCAAGGAGGAATTTCAACAGTTGCAACCCAGGACCGGCGAGCAGGTCTTTGTGGAACTGAAAAACGTGAAGATCTTCTCCGACGATTTCTCGATTTGAATTAGCCCTGCTTGGCCAGGGACTTTATTGACTTATACCTGACCGTTCCTATTGTTCTCGGGCATGGCCGAAAAACATTATCGCAGTCTCGTCAAGGCGGTCTCCTGGCGGCTCACCGGCAGTCTGGACACCATGATCATTTCCTTCCTCGTCACCGGCCAGCTCAAATGGGCGTTGTCCATCAGCGGCATTGAATTATTTACGAAAGTCTTCCTCTATTACGTCCACGAGCGGGTTTGGAACAAAATTTCCTTCGGCCGAATCAAGGGCGAACCGCCATATGAAATTTGAAGGCCAACGTTTCAAATCGTCATTCGCAAATCGTAAATCAGAAATGAAGGCGGCCCGCCTTCTCCTGCTGTCCGGGATTCGGCGCGGCGAATTGGCCTGGCTTGCCGAGCCGTAGCTCGGAGAGCAGCGGAGAGCGAAGGCTGGGGTGGTCGACGGGATTCGAACCCGCAACAACAAGCTCCACAAGCTTGGACTCTACCGTTGAGCTACGACCACCAGCCGCTCCGTAAAGAGTAGATTTTCGAGTGCGGCGCGTCAAGTTTGGGGCGGTTGGGATAGTGACCTGATTTAGTTGGAGCGCGGCCGTGTCACCGACCCGCCGCAAGCCTGCAACGTGTGCTTCGCAAAGCCGCGCTCCGGAAAATATGAAATCAGGACACTACCGCGATTGGCACACAAGCGAGAAATCAGCCCGGCGGCAGCCCGGCGGCGGGGAACGTCAATTGGAATGGTACTGAATCACGCGGACGACGTTATGCAGTTCCATCTTGCTGAAGGGACTCCGCCATTTGCCGTGTTTGTCCCGAAAGGCCAGACACCGGAAATGTTTGCATTGCACCAGCACCATCTCGTCCACCGGCGGCAGGGCGCCGTTTTCTTTTTCACCGTTCGCGGTCGAGGGCGGATTCGTCACACCCTGACCATCGGCCGGTCAAAGGCAATTGGCTCGCCGGATTTTGTCAAAGTTTCAACGGTCTTTGGCCTTGCGGTTTCGTCGCCGTTAAACGCCTGCTTCCGGCGTTGCCAATCGCCCGCCGACGCCTTAGATTTTGTGTTCATTCGCAATGGCGGAATATAAAGTCCAGTTCGAGGTCTTTGAAGGACCGCTCGATTTGCTCCTTTATCTCATCAAGAAGGAGGAGGTGGACATTTACCAGGTCAACCTCACCCGGTTGGCCACCCAGTTCATCGAATATATTGATTTGATGCGGCAGTTCGACCTCGAGATCGCCGGCGAATTCCTCGTGATGGCCTCCACGCTCATGTACATCAAAAGCCGCGAACTGCTGCCGGTGGACCAGCAGGTGGCCGTCGAAGGCGAGGAGGAAGGTGATGATCCGCGCTGGGAGCTCATCCGGCAACTCGTTGAATACAAGAAGTTCAAGGACGCCGCCTCGCAATTGCAGACGCTCGAAGCCCGCCAGGAAAACGTTTTCCCCCGGCTGCCCGGCAAGCTGGAATTTGAAAGCACCGCGCCGCCGCCCAAACCGGACGTTTCCATCTTCGACCTGCTCAACGCCGTCAATGCCGTCCTCAAACGTTTTGAGAAACGCGACGACGCCCGCGACATTTTTGAGGACAAATGGACCGTCAGCGAGAAAATCGAGTTCATCCTCAAGGTGATTGCCGAGCGCGGCAGCGTGCGGTTCGCCGAACTGTTTGAGAATGCCGCCAGCCGGTCGGAAGTCGTTTGCACCTTTCTGGCCCTGCTGGAATTGGTCCGTCTCAAACATCTCGTCTGCGTGCAGCCGGAACCATTTGCTGAAATTGAAATTTCTAAAGCGCAGGCTGTGACACTAATTGCTTCGCCAGTTGTTCCCGATGCTGAACCTGATGCCGCTACACCATCAACAGAAAACAAACAATGAATGAGAACCGTCAATTTGGACAGAACAAGAGGCTAACCAAAAGTCGGTTGCAATTAGCAGCAGCAGTATCAACGGCCATTGCGATTCTTGTGTTATTAATATGTATCAGGGTGTTTCTGGGAGAAAATTTTCTTAAAGATGGAGATCCAATTAATCCTGGCGTGGTCCATGCGATAAGAGGGATGATTAGAACATCGACCTATATCATAATGCCGGCGCTGTCGGTGTTACTGATTATCAATTCGTATTTATTGTGGGCGTGCTCACGAGAATTTTATCCGAAGTTGGAAAAATAAATTTCATGGAACTCAAATTTATTCTCGAATCACTCCTGTTCTCCGCGCAAAAGCCGCTGAGCGTAAAGGAACTTCGTGACGTGTTCGCCGCCGCGGCCGCGGCCGAGGACGCCGACGCCACCGCCAAATCGCTCGCCAAAATCAAGGACAGCGAATTGACCGCCGCACTGGAGCAACTGGCGCGCGAACACGAAACCGCCGCGCGCAGTTACCGGCTCGCATGTGTCGCCGGCGCGTGGCAATTCGTCACGCAGCCCGAATACGCGCCGTGGCTCAAGGCGCTGGTCGGCCAGAAAATCCGCCCGCCGCGATTATCGCAGCCCGCGCTGGAAACGCTCGCCATCATCGCTTATCGCCAGCCGATTACGCGCGCCGAGGTGGAACAGATTCGCGGCGTGAACGTGGACGCGGTCATGCAAACCATCATGGAACGCGGCCTGGTGGACGTCGTTGGCCGCGCGGAGGTGGTGGGCCGCCCACCAACCTATGGCACTACATTGTTATTCCTCGAATACTTTGGTTTGAGCGGTCTGGGCGATTTGCCCGCTGCGGATGAACTTCGGAAAATTGTCGTCCAAAAACCGCCCGCACCGGTCACGGTTGAACCCGGCCTGGCCACCACGCCACCGGAACAACTGGCCTTGGGAAGCGCAGAAGGAACGAAGGAAGAAACGCCAGAGACTCCGGCTTCGGGTTCTTAATCATTGAAACCGCTCACTCAAAAACAACTCGTTATTGATGGGGCAATTTTGGGTGCGGCTTACGGGGTATTTGCCCGTTTCGTTTTCGGA
>DATEGR010000297.1:0-6544 GCA_035279985.1 Verrucomicrobiia bacterium | reverse complement strand
CCCAGCGGAAACGGCAGGTCAATCTCGTCCAGCAATTCAAACCGCGCCATCAGTGCGTCCAGAATTTGCCACGGATTGCCGAACTGGACGTAGCCGCCGTTGTCAAACGGCGGAACTGTCCGCGAATTCACATTCGCGGCTGCAATTTCGCAGCGCGAGCCGAAGGAACGAAAAGTAAGAAACGGATTGGCCGTGACAAACGAATAGCGCGCCGAGGGCAGGTCAAACGCCGAGGTCCGCAGCAAAACGACGCCGCGCTCGTTCCGCAGATTTTCGGCGAGCGATTCCGGCGAGTGCGCAGTGGCGATTTCCTGGATCAGCGGACGCATTCTTCAATCATGCAAAAGCCTTGGGAATGACACTGGGATGGCCGACGCGACGTTCGTAATCCAGGATGATTTCAACGGTTTCCTGCGGGGTGTCTGTCACTTTGACGAGGTCAAGGTCGCCGGGGCTGATGAATTTATTTTTTTCCTGCAACTCCGCCTTCAACCAGCGCAGCAATCCGCTCCAGTGTTCGCGCCCGAACAGGATGAGCGGGAACTGCGGGATGCGCTCCGTCTGCGCGAGCGTGATGATTTCGAAGAACTCGTCCAGCGTGCCGAATCCGCCAGGCATGAAAACGAAACCCAGGCTGTATTTCGCGAAGCAAACCTTGCGGGCGAAGAAATAGTGAAAATGCAGCGGCAGGTTGACAAAGCGGTTGCCGGCCTGTTCGTGGGGCAGTTCGATGTTGAGGCCGATGGATTTGCCGCCGCCTTGCGCCGCGCCCTTGTTCGCGGCTTCCATGATGCCTGGTCCGCCGCCGGTGATGACGGCCAGATGGTGCTGCGCCAGGCCTTTGGCGATCGCCACCGCGGCGTGATAATACTTGTCGCTCGGGCGCATGCGCGCGGAGCCGAAAATCGTGACGGCAGGGCCGGCCTCTGAAAGCGTTTGGAAGGAATCCACAAACTCGGCCATGATGCGGAAGATGCGCCAGGGGTCCTCGCGAATGAAGGATGTTGAGTCGCTCATGACGGGAGTTTAGTCGTGGCGACGCACGGAAACAAGCGCGCTGGGGTCTTGACAAAAACTTTTGACCGGCCCAGGGTCAATTCCGTAAACCTGTTAGAGCGCAAAATCGGTAGCTACTCTAAAAGTTAAGCTGCATCCGCATAAGCACGGGAAATGCTTCCACGTTAGTATGAAATCACTACTTCGCATCATTATTGGTGTGCTGGTTGGCGTCGGCATTTTCATTGGCATAGGCTTTATCGGTGCGCATGCGCATACTGGGATTTCGTTCGCCAAGGCTGATTACACAGGTCGGTGTCTCGACAACGTGGTTTATATCGGCATAGGTATTTGTTGGCTATGGCTGCTACCAGGACAGGTTAAGCGGGCGGTTGAGTCTGGCAGAATGAGCGAAACCAAAGCTAAGACGGCATCAAAGATACGATGGCCAGTTGGTTGCGTGATTATCTGCTATGGACTGTTTAATACGTTTGTCGGTTGATGATGCCGCCCAATCCAGCGACAGACTGCGGCCTCCCGACCGGTTGAGGTGCATCCTGTTGGCCACGCTTTAGCGGCTTGAAAATGAAAAGGCCGGAGACAAGCTAAAGTCTCCGGCCCTTTCCACTACCCGGTTCCTCAAGAGCAGCCGAGGCTTTCACCGCAATTCAGACACTTGTAACAGGCGCCGTTGCGCACCGCCACATGGCCACAATTCGGACACGTCGGCGCGTCCTCTTGAAAGTGCGCCACGGAATCGCTCAAGCTTTTTACGCTGCGCTCGGCGGGCGGGTGATGACCGTTGCCGTTGCCGCTCTTCACTTCCACTACGTCGTTTTCCTCGGCAATCGGCAGCTCAGGCACCGGGCGGTTCACCTTTTTTTTTAGCTCTTCCATCAAACCGGGCATGGCCAGCTCCGGTTGATTGCGCGCGGCGGCGACACCTTCGCGGTAACCGGGAACGAATTGCAGCGCGAGCCAGCGAAACACGTAGTCGGTGATGGAGGCCGCGTTGCGGATTTCCGGGTTTTTGGTAAATCCGCTCGGCTCGAACCGTTGGTGCGCGAATTTCTTCACGAGCGCTTCGAGCGGCACGCCGTACTGCAGGGCGATGCTGGTCAGCGTGCCGATGCTGTCCATCAATCCGCCGATGGTCGAACCCTCCTTGGCCATCGTGATGAACAATTCGCCCGGCTGGCCATCCTCGAACAACCCCACGGTCATGTAACCTTCGTGGCCGGCGATGTCAAATTTGTGCGTGACCGCCGTACGCGTGTCCGACAGGCGGCGGCGCAGCGGTTTGCCGGCCTCGGTGCGTAATCTGGCAACTTCGGTTTCGAGTTCTTTAATGCGGGATACCAGCGGGGCGGCCTCGGCGGAGACTTTTTCGCCGCCATCGTTGGTCTTTTGGGTGTTAAGCGGCTGTGAACGTTTTGAGCCGTCGCGGTAAATGGCCACGCATTTGAGCCCCATTTTCCACGCCTGCACGTAGGTGTCGCGGATTTCCTCCACCGTGCATTCCTTCGGCATGTTCACGGTTTTGGAAATGGCGCCGCTGATGAACGGCTGCGCGGCGGCCATCATCTTCAGATGCGCCAGATAATGAATGCTCCGCCTGCCTTTGAAGGGTTTGAAGGCGCAATCAAAAACCGGCAGATGCTCCGGCTTCAAGCCGCTTCGCACGGATTTGCCGTTTTCCTCCACGTCTTCGATCGTGTCGAATTTTTCAATGTGGGCGATGATATTTTTAACTTCCGCCTCGCGGTAACCGAGGCGGCGCAGCGCATCCGGCACGCCGCGATTGACGATTTTCAACATGCCCCCGCCCGCCAGGAGCTTGTATTTAACCAGCGCAATGTCGGGTTCCACGCCGGTGGTGTCGCAATCCATCAGAAACGCGATGGTACCGGTCGGCGCCAGCACGGTCACCTGGGCGTTGCGGTAGCCATGCCGCCGGCCCCTGGCCAGCGCGCCTTCCCAGGTCTTGCGCGCCTCAGCTTTAAGATAGCCAAATTCCTCGCTCGGATGAATGTCTTCTACAGCGTCACGGTGCTGTTGGATAACGCCAAGCATGGATTCAATATTGTCCGGCTTGAGCGGCCTGGAAACGTGTGCGCAGCGGGCGTCACGGTAGCCCGGGAACGGGCCAATCTCGGCGGCAATTTCCGCGCTCTGCTCGTAGGCGTGGCCGGTCATGATGGCCGTGATGGCGCCGGCGAGAGCGCGGCCCTCGTCGCTGTCGTAAGGTAAACCGTAGCTCATGCAGAGTGAACCGAGGTTGGCGTAGCCGAGGCCGAGTGTGCGGAAAATGTGCGAGTTCTCGGCGATTTCCTTGGTCGGATAGCTGGCGTTGTCCACGATGATTTCCTGCGCCGTGATGTAAATGCGCACGGCGGCTTTGAACCGTTTAACATCGAACGTGCCGTCTTCGCGCTTGAATTTCATCAAATTGAGCGATGCCAGGTTGCAGGCGGTGTTGTTGAGAAAGACGTATTCGCTGCACGGGTTGGTGGAGTGAATCGGCTCGGTGCCTTTGCACGTGTGCCATTTCTGGATGGCGCCGTCGTATTGCATGCCGGGGTCGCCGCAAATCCACGTGCCTTCGGCGATTTTGTAGAGCAATTTGGCGGCGTCCTTCTTTTCCAGCGGCTTGCCGGTGGTAATGGCGCGCGTCTGCCATTCCTTGCCCGCGAGCGCCGCCTGCATGAATTCGTCGCTGGCGCGCACAGACAGGTTTTCGTTTTGATACATCACGCTGCCGTAGGCATCGCCGTTGTAGGAACCGTCGTAGCCCTGCTCGATGAGCGCCCAGGCCTTCTTTTCCTCCTTCTGTTTGGCGTCAATGAATTCCTCGATGTCACCGTGCCAGTCGCGCAAGGTGTTCATCTTGGCCGCGCGCCGGGTCTTGCCGCCGGACTTCACGACATTAGCCACCTGATCATAAACCTTCAGAAAGCTCATCGGGCCGCTCGGCCGGCCGCCGCCGCTGAGCTTTTCGCGGGCGGAACGGAGCGGCGAAAGGTCCGTGCCGGTGCCGGAACCGTACTTGAAGAGCATGGCTTCGCTGTGAGCCAGGCGCATGATGTCCTCCATGTTGTCCGCGACCGACTGGATGAAGCAGGCGCTGCCTTGCGGATATTCGTATTGCGTCGCCGCGCGTTCGGCCTGCTGTGCCTTGCGGCTGTAAAACCAATTGCCCTTGCCGGAGTTCTTGCCGATGCCGTATTGATGGTATAATCCGACGTTGAACCACACTGGCGAATTGAACGCACCGTACTGGTTCAGACAGAGCCAGGTCAGTTCGTCATAGAAAATCTCGCCGTCGGCCTTGCTGAAATAACCGTCCTTTACGCCCCAATCCGCAATCGTCCGGGAGATGCGGTGGATGAGCTGGCGCACGGAGGTTTCGCGCTCGGAGGTGTGTTGCTCGCCATAAAAGTATTTCGAAACAACGACTTTCGTGGCCAGCAACGACCACGACTTCGGCACCTCGACATTTTCCTGTTTGAAAATCACCTTGCCGGCATCATCGGTGATTTCGGCAGTGCGACGGTCCCATTCGACCTGGTCGAACGGCTGGACCTTCGCATCGCTGAAAATGCGTTCGACGCGCAATGTTTTTTTCGCCGTGCTCATGTCTTTATTTTTGAGATTGCGCCTTGCTGCCTCCGGCGCATTGCGGCGGCGGCTTTTTTGCGGCGCTGGCGCCGTCACTTCTTCCCGTGCGTCAATCATAATGTTCCTTTTTCAAAATGGTTGAAATTTCGTTTTCAGACAAATCACCCGACCGCCTCAGAACAGAAGAACGGTCGGGAAAATCAACTTTTCGGCCCACTTCTTGGGATTGTGCCATCCTACCGATTTCCGACAAAACCCCATTTAGTGGGCTACAGAGCGACCTTATACCCTACATATTGTGGTGACAAGAAAAATTTTCAAAAAAGTTACAGGAACGATATTCCCCAGGTAAAAACCGGGAAAACCCCGCGTCTGTGTTGCAAAAACCGCAACTTATTCGCCGCTGTGAACAACCAAATCAGCGCCGTTTTTGAGCGCGGGACGGGGCAAATGACCCGGGCCGTTTTCGGAACGAAGGTTTGGGCTTGCGAATCGGTTCAATCGTTTGAGGACGCGGTTTGGGCACCAGCACGACGGGACAACCCTCGTAGCCGAAGGCGCGGCGCATCTGGTCGGCCAGAAATTTCTTGTATTGGTCGGAAAACAGTTCATCACGATTCACGAACAGCAGAAAGGTCGGCGGCGCCTGCTTGACCTGGGTCGCATAGAAAAATTTCAAGCGATGTCCCAGGTTGCTGATGGGCTGGCGGCGCTCGACGGCATCGCGCAAGGTGCGGTTCAGGATGGCGGTCGGGATTTGTTGCTGCAACTGGGCGGTGACATAACGAATGGCTTCCAGCAGGCGATCGAGGTGAAAACCGGATTTGGCCGAGGTGAAAATCACCGGGGCGTAATCGAGAAAGAACAATTTCTTCTGCACCCAGACGCCGAACTCGGCCAGCGTGGACATTTCCTTTTCCTGTCCTTCGCGCCGTTCCTTTTGATTGCGCCGAACGATCTCCTCCTCGCGCGCCTGGCGGGCACTTTGCTCGAACAAATCCCATTTGTTGACGACGACGATGCAGGCTTTGCGGTTTTCGACGATGACATCGGCGATTTTTTTGTCCTGTTCGGTGATGTCCATCTCCGCGTCGAGGACCAGAACGGCGATGTCGCAGCGGGCGATGGAATCCTCCGCGCGCTGGACGCTGAAAAATTCAATCGAATCGCCCACGCGCCGCGTCTTGCGCATGCCCGCCGTATCAATCAAAACGTATTTTTGCCGCACGCCGTCCGTTTCAACCTCGAAGGGCACGTCAATCGCATCGCGAGTTGTGCCGGGGATCGGTGAAACAATGACGCGTTCGGATTGCGTCAAGGCGTTGACAATCGACGACTTGCCGACGTTGGGACGACCGATAATGGCCAGTTTCAAAGGTTCAATTGTAGGACCGGCTTCCAGCCTGTCTCCGACTGACTGAATTGAGGATGGAGACAGGCTGGAAGCCTGTCCTACGCTGGTCACCGCCTCATTCATCAATGCTTCGATGCCTTCGCCGTGAATGGCGCTGACGGGGAAGATTTTCTCGAAGCCCAGTTCGGCAAATTCGTCCGCGTCGTTTTCCGCGCGGCTCGTGTCCACTTTGTTGACCGCAACCAAAATGGGTTTTTCGCTGCGGCGCAGGCGGGCGGCGACTTCGCGGTCGAGCGGAACAATTCCTTCCTGCACGTTGACGACGAGAATGATTGAGTCGGCGGCTTCAATGGCCAGTTCGACCTGCTCCATGGCGGCCTTGATAATGACGTCGCCGGCCTTCTCGCGGCGCAACAAACCGATGCCGCCGGTGTCCACGAGCGTAAAGGCGTGCCCGCGCCATTCCGCCTCGGCGGTGACGCGGTCGCGTGTGACGCCGGGCTGGTCGTGCACGATGGCAATGCGCCGTCCCACGATGCGGTTAAACAGCGCCGACTTGCCGACATTCGGCCGGCC
>DATEGR010000296.1:0-3252 GCA_035279985.1 Verrucomicrobiia bacterium | reverse complement strand
AAAGGCCAGTTGCTGTTGGACGGCGGCAATCTGTGCGGCTCGTTTTTCCACCAGTCCGTGGTGCTGATTTGCCAGCACGACGCCGAGGGCGCTTTTGGCCTCGTGCTCAACCATTCCCTCGGTAAAACCGTCGGCGAAATGATTGTCGCCGACCTGCCCGACACGCTCCGGGAATCGCCGTTGTATCTCGGCGGCCCGGTCCAGCCCGCCGCCTTGAGTTATCTGCACACGGACAATTTCATTCCCAATGCCGACGTGCTGCCCAATCTGGCGCTCGGCCATTCGATTGATGAACTGGTGGACATCGGCGAGTCGTTTTCGACCGGGAAAAAAGTCAAAATGTTCGCGGGCTACGCCGGCTGGTCACCCGGCCAGCTGGAAAGGGAAATGAAACTCAAGTCATGGCTCACGTTCCCCGCGTCCCTGGAACTCGTCTTCGAGACGCCCCCCGGGCAACTCTGGGGAAAAATCCTGAAAAGCAAAGGCGGCTGGCGCAATAAACTCCTGTCCCAGACGCCGGAGGATTTGTCGCTGAATTAAGCGGTTGTAGCCGCCGACGTGAGTCGGCGCTGACCCCATTGATTTGAAATGAGCGGACTGACGCACGCTGCTACCGGTCAAGACTCAATTCGCCTCGACTTGCAGCAGTGCCGCATCGGATTTCGCTAAAATTCTTGATTGCGCCAGGGACGCAGGCACCAGGCAGAACTGGCCGGCGCCGGAATTCGTAGAAACTGAACCACCCTTGATTTCAAATTGCCCGCGAACCGCGGCAATAATTTGAAGCAGGCCCGGTTTTAAATCCAGTCCAGCGCCGGTTTTCATCTCCAACAGCTCAACGTTGAAAAGCGGATTACGTACGAGCGAGCGCCTCCGGATTTTCCCGTCAACGGCAAATTGAGTTTCCACCAGGTTCGGCTCGAAATCATTGAAATCGATGCTCGCCAGTGATTCGGCGACGTGAAGTTCGCGCGGCCGGCCGTCCAGTCCCACGCGGTTCCAGTCGAATACGCGGTAGGTGGTGTCCGAATTTTGCTGGATTTCAAAAATCACGAGGCCCGCGCCGATGGCATGGACGCGACCGCTCGGCAAAAACATGGCATCGCCCGCCCGAACCGGCAGGCGGTGAAAACATTCAGCTACACTGCCCTCCCGGGTTTTCTTTTCAAATTCGGCGCGCGTGACGCCGCGTTTAAGTCCCACATACAATTCCGCGCCGGGTGCGGCATCAGCGATGAACCACATTTCAGTTTTTGGCTCTCCGCCGAGTTCGGCGGCTTTATTTGCCGGCGGATGGACTTGCAGTGACAATTTTTCCCGCGCGTCGAGGATTTTGCACAGCAGGGGAAACCGGTTCCCGGTTGCCGGTTTTGCGCCGCCGAGAAGTTCAGCGGCACGATTTTCCATCAGCCAGCGCAAATCCTTGCCCGCGAGCGGACCGTTGGCGATAACGCTGGCGTCGCCGGGCCGGTCGCTGATTTCCCACGATTCGCCGATGGGCGCGCCGGGCGGGAGTTGCTTGCCGTAGAGCCGGCTGATTTCCCGTCCGCCCCAGACGCGTTCCTTGAAAATCGGCTGAAAAGTGAGCGGATAGAGCACCGAGATCAAGCCGTGGCGGCAGCGCGGGTCATGAGATTGGAAGCCGGCGTGAGAGCAGGCCTGACTTCGTCAGCGGTGGGCTGGACTTTTTCAA
The DNA here is from genome assembly GCA_035279985.1 of Verrucomicrobiia bacterium. Lineage (GTDB taxonomy): Bacteria > Verrucomicrobiota > Verrucomicrobiia > Limisphaerales > UBA11358 > UBA11358. Next base: position 1,559 of record DATEGR010000296.1, on the reverse strand, counting down.
GGAAGTGCCCGTGGGCGCGATATTTTTGATAACGCATTTTCAGCCGCTCGGCGACCGACAGCGCGAGACTCTTTTCAAGATTTTTGAGCAGATGTTTTTTTAAATTGTCCGCCGTCGTATCCGGATCGGTGTGTGCGCCGCCGAGCGGTTCGGGCACGATTTCATCCACGAGTTTGAGTTCGAACAAATCCTTGGCGGTAATTTTGAGGGCGGCGGCGGCTTTGGCCGCATTCGCACGGTCCTTCCACAAAATGGCCGCGCAACCTTCCGGGCTGATGACCGAATAATAGGCATTCTCCAGAATCAACACCCGGTCGGCCACGCCGATGCCGAGCGCGCCACCGGAACCGCCTTCGCCGATGATGGCCGAGATGATGGGCACTTCGAACAGCGTCATCTCACGGAGATTCACGGCGATGGCCTCGGCAATATGGCGTTCTTCCGCGCCGATGCCCGGATAGGCACCCGTGGTGTCAATGAGCGTGACGATGGGCAGGCCAAATTTATTCGCCAGCCGCATCAACCGGAGTGCCTTGCGATAACCTTCAGGGTGGGCGCAACCGAAGTTGCGCAAAATATTTTCTTTGGTGTCACGGCCCTTCTGGGTGCCGATGACAATGATGCGGTGGTCGCCGAGTCTGGCAAAGCCCCCCACCATGGCGCGGTCCTCGGCAAACAGGCGATCGCCGTGCAATTCCTCGAAATCGGTGAACGTCTTTCCCAAATAATCCAGCGTGTAGGGACGTTTGGGGTGGCGGGCCAGTTGCACACGCTGCCACGCGTTGAGGTTCGAGAAAATCTGCCGGCGGGTTTCCTCCAGCTTCTTTTCGATCAGCTGGATTTCCTCCTCGAAACTGACGCCCAGCGAGTGCTTTTCCGGGTGTTCCCGGAGGTCATCGAGCTTGCTTTGCAGTTCGATAATCGGTTTCTCGAAATCGAGCTGATGTTTCATGTGTCAGCAGGTTATCCGTTTTGGGCCCGACAATCAATGGTGAATTCCAGAAATGCGAAAGGCCGGACTTGCGTCCGGCCCCCGCGGTGACGAGGTTTATACGCCTTCACCGAGGCGCTCAGAAGGGTGACACGGCCAACTTGGGGGTCGCTGTTCGAGCCGTGTCACGAGCAAAACCTCTATGCCAACCCTAAACGAACAGCGAAATCCTCATTCGTTCATAATTGACTTAAAGTAACATAGAATGGTTCAAAAATATTTCAAATTATTTTGTCAGCCTCAATTTGCCTGAAAATCAACGTTTTTTGGCGTAATTCAATGACCCGGGCCAGGGGCGTTTTCCCCGAAAAATCGAGAGATTCGCGCAATGCCTTCTCCTTGCCTGCGCCCGAAATCAGCACCCAAACCTGTCTGGCCGCTGCAATTGCGGCATAACTCAGCGACACCCGCCGGGGTGGCGGTTTGGGGGAGTTGGCTATGAACAAAAACGGCCCCGGATAATCAACCACTTCGGCCGGGGCATTGGGAAATAATGACGCCACATGACCGTCCTCGCCCATGCCAAGAAAGGTCAGGTCCAGGACCGGCTGAGAACCAACTCCCTCTC
>DATEGR010000295.1:0-4240 GCA_035279985.1 Verrucomicrobiia bacterium | reverse complement strand
CGTTATTGGGTGTCGGTCCGGCTTCCCCTTAAAATGTTGACGACCCTGGCGTTGGTTGCGGGGGGGGTCTATTTGAGTTATCAGGAATGGCGCCAGGGTCACGAGCAACTTTGGCTGGCGCGGGCCGACCCACTGCCGGATTTTTCATCCGCCCGCACCGCTGCATTGATTAAAGCGTTCGACGCCGAGCCGATGAATTTCGAAACGGCTTATGACATCGGCGAAGCGTACCGCCTCCAGAGTTTCAAGGGTGGACAAAACTATGAGGACCTGGCCAGGACAGCAATGAAATGGTATGCGCGTGGCCTGAACCTCAACCGTTATGATGGTTACGACGATCTACGCTATGGAATGTGTCTTGACTGGCTGGGACAGCACGCCGAGGCCGGGCCATATTTCAGCCAGGCCGAGGCGCTTGACCCCAACGGATATTATACGGACGCCAATATCGGCTGGCATTATGTGCAAACGGGGGACTATGCCGCTGCCCGGTCATGGCTGGCACGATCCATGCGGCTTCATTGGCAGGATAATGTGATTGGCCGTTCCTATTTGGAAATAAGCGAGCGTAAACTGGTGGAAATCGCCTCCGGGCAAAACCTTTTACCTGCTGGTTTTTAGGAACTTCCAGCCCGAAAATGAGATTTGACATTTGACCGCAGAGATTTATAATTTGACCAGAGTAAACAGTTCTGAAAAGGTACCTAAATTTATGAAATACATATCGACGTTGATTACCATGGTGGTTGGCGGCGCCGTTCTGGCACTGGGCAGCAGTGGAGTGGCGGAGACCGTTAAACCTTGTGTAGTAACAGTTGTGCGTATCCAGGGCCAGGCGCGCTACTCTCTGGGTGATAATGCCTGGCACCCGCTGGTGGTCGGCAAGGTGCTCGGAGCTGGTGCCATTATTCAAAGTGCCGTAAACTCATCGGTGGACATCGTGTTAAGTGGAAACGCGGTGGCGATGCCGCAAGCCTCCCCGTCCCCCGATACGATTACATTCGCACCTGACCCGAACGTTCGCGGAATGGTTTCCTACAAACCCATGGTTGAACAAAATGTGATTCGCATGTGGGGCAACTCCGTGCTGGCCGTGGACAAACTGACCCAGTTTGACGCGGGCGTGCAGACCATCAGCGACACGGAACTCGATTTACGCGCAGGCCGCATATTCTTCAACATCAAGAAAATGTCAGCCACGTCTCAATTCATCATCAAAATCCCCAACGGGGTCGCCGGTATTCGCGGCTCCTCAGGCTTTATTGATGCCAATGGGGACATGGCCATGCATGATGGTTCTGCAGTGCTTTCCCTTGTGGTTAACGGCACCCCGTTCACGCACGTTGTCAATGGCGGTTCCGAATTCAACCCCGCAACTGGTAATGTCACGCCTATCCCGCAGAACATCATGGACAATTTGATGACCACCCTCACGTCGTTGATAACGTTGTATCAGTCCCCCGGAGGCGAACCTCCTCCGCAATACGACACTACCCAGTGTTACACCTCAAATACCACCGGCAAACGGGAATGAGTTTAATTCGCCTGCATGGCGAATGGCAAAACCAGAGCAGCCTTGAGTTGCTCTGGTTTTTCGTTTAATCCGACGAGGTGCAGTTCAAACCCATCCAGCGGACCCCGGCCCTTTTGGCCGTGGCGATTCTCTTGTGCGTTTGCGTCGTTCGTTTGCTGCAACTCAACTTTTTTGAGCAAGTGGAGGGGATAACCTACGACTTGCGCGCGCGAACCGCTTTGCATTTTCCCGCACCGGTGGCAACCAATCTCGCCTTTGTTGCCATTCAGGATTCCAGTATTGCCGCCGTGCAAAGCGGCCGGTTCGGATACCAGTACGGGCTTAAATGGCCCCGTCAGGTCTACGGCCGGCTGGTGGAGGAACTCGCGGCCGAAGGCGCCAAAGCCGTTGCCTTCGATGTGCAGTTCGGCGAATTGCGGCCGGACCATCCTCCCGTGCCAATGGCTGATCACCGTCTAATGGAATCCGACGACTTCTTCGCTTTGCAGTGCCGGCTGGCCGGCAATGTCATCCTGGCGGCGACGCCTGACTTAATGCCGCCCGATCTGTTTGCCACCAATGTGCTCGCGCTCGGGGACATCACGACCGAGAAGGATTCCGACGGTGTACTCCGTCACGCCAGTGCGTTTCGGATTTATCGTCATTGGAATCCGGTTTTTCGGGAACTGGAAGCCGATCCCGAATATGGCGTGGATTTACGCAACGCGCGGATTGAACCGGGTCAAATTATCCTGCCGCAGGCAAATGGCGGCAAAATCAAGGTGCCAATTGATGCCAACACCAATTTTGAACTGGCTGACTTCGTCGGCGATAAACTTCCGCCTGGCCTGCCGCCGAAGGCCAAAGCTTTCACCGACGAACGCGTCTGGCACATGGGCATCGTGCTGGCTGCCCGGGAATTGGGACTGGATCTGGCCCATGCCGACTTGGATTTGCCCGATGGCCGGATTACCCTGCATGGCCCCAATGGCCTGGTGCGCGTGATTCCCGTAGACGCTAATGGCTATTTTTATGTGGACTGGCGACTGAAGCCAAACGATCCCCGTCTCACCAGCGCTCCGATTGAAAGTCTGCTCTGGCAGGACAAGGAGCGTTTACTCGGCGAGACCAACGGACTCAGCAACCTCTTCCGGAACAAACTGGTCGTGGTCGGTTCGGCGGCGCAGGGCAACGACCTGACCGATCGCGGCGCGACGCCTTTGGAAAAGGATACCTTGTTGGTCAGCAAACACTGGAACGTCGCCAATTCCATCATCACCGGACGGTTTGTCCACCGCACTTCGCTGAACACCGAACTGGCCCTCATTGTGTTTCTAGGCGTGTTGACAGCCTTTCTTACCTGGCAATTGCGAGTGGACGTGGCCTCTACGACGGTCTTCCTCCTGGTCCTGGCTTATGTGACCGCGGGTTTCTGGATTTTCGTGCAGTCCCGTCTCTGGCTCCCGCTGGTCTTTCCGGTGGCCGGCATACTCGTTGAACATTTAAGCCTGGTGACTTATCGCGTCGCCTTCGAGGAACGCGAACAACGCCGCGTCAAATCCGTTTTCTCCAAAATTGTGTCGCCGAATGTGGTGAACGAGCTGCTGGGGGCCAAAAAGGTTTCGTTGGGTGGCGCGCGCCGCGAGGTGACCGTTTTTTTTGCGGACATTCGCGGTTTCACCTCCATGACGGACGAATCCCAGGAGCGCATAACCGAATTCGTGCTTACCCATCAACTCGATGCCGCAGCGACGGAGGCGTGTTTCGACGAATCCGCGCACGAAACGCTTGATACGGTGAATCTTTACCTCGCCGTTGTCGCCGATGCGGTGAAAAAACACGGCGGCACCCTGGACAAATACATTGGTGATTGTGTAATGGCGTTCTGGGGCGCACCGACCCCGAACGAAAAACACGCACTGGCTTGCGTGCGCGCGGCGATTGACACGCAGCGTACCGTTCATGAGTTGAATCAGAAGCGCCTGGCCGAAAACCCCGTGCGCGAGGCGGGAAACCCCGCACGGCTCGCCGCGGGCCTGCCGCCCCTGCCACGATTGACCGCATTGCAGCTCGGCACGGGCATCAATACCGGCCTCGTGGCCGTGGGTCTGATGGGTTCCGACGCGCACATTTTGAACTACACCGTGTTTGGCCGCGAAGTGAACGTCGCCAGCCGCCTGGAAAGCGTTTCCGGCAGCGGTCGCATTATCATCAGCGACACCACCTATAATCATCTGCTTCGCGACGATCCGACGCTGGCGGCCACGTGTATTGAAATGTTCCCGGTCACGGTCAAGGGCATCCGTGCCGCCGTGCGGGTTTACGAAGTGCCGTGGCAGTTGCCGGGGGCAAAGTGATTTTTCTTCCTCGTCAATTTTGCTGTGCGTGCTAAAGTGACGGCGATGCGCACGGCGATTTATCCCGGCAGTTTCGACCCGCTGACCAACGGCCATTTGGACGTCATTCAGCGGGCCGCCAAATTGTTCGACCGGGTGGTGGTGGCCGTGGCAAATAACGAGGATAAACACCCATTGTTCGCACTGGACGAACGGCTCACCCTGGTAAAACAGGCGGTGCGCCAGCTGCCCGGAGTCAAAGCCGACACGTTTGACGGCTTGCTGATTGAGTATGTGGTAAGCCGGAAGGCACAGGCAATTGTGCGCGGGTTGCGCGCGGTGTCGGATTTTGAATTTGAATTTCAGCTGGCGCTGATGAACCGCAAGCTGA
>DATEGR010000294.1:0-3940 GCA_035279985.1 Verrucomicrobiia bacterium | reverse complement strand
AAAAGGCCTGCGCCGAACTCGGAATTTTTTCCCAAACGCACGTCCTGCCCGAGCAAGCCCGTGAAAGCGATTTGCTCGTGTTGCTGGAAAGACTGAATGCCGATTCGCGCGTGCATGGAATCCTCGTCCAGGCGCCGTTGCCAAAGCAAATCCGGGAGTCCGTCGTTTACTCGACCGTGTCGGCAAAAAAAGACGTGGACGGTTTTCATCCGGTCAACGTCGGCAAACTGATGCTCGGCGATCCGGCGGGTTTCCAACCCTGCACGCCGGCGGGGGTCCGGGAATTGTTGGTCCGTTCGCAGGTGAAAATCGGCGGCGCGGAGGTGGTGATCCTGGGCCGGGGCAATATCGTCGGCAAACCGATGGCCGCGATGCTTTGTCAAAAAGACAAAAATGCGAACGCGACCGTGACGATCTGCCATTCCGCCACCCGCGACCTCGCGGCGCATTGCCGCCGCGCGGACATTTTGATTGCCGCGATGGGCGTTGCCGAATTTGTGAAGGCCGACATGGTCAAGCCCGGCGCGACGGTCATTGACGTGGGTGTGAACCGCGTAAACGATCCGGCTGCCAAAAGCGGTTCGCGACTGGTGGGCGATGTGGATTTTGCGGGCGTGCAGCCGGTTGCCGGCAAAATCACGCCGAATCCCGGTGGTGTCGGTCCGATGACCATTGCGATGTTGATGTCAAACACCGTGCGGGCGGCGGAAATGTCCTCGTAGCGGCACTCGGTGGCCGCCGGATTTAAAATAAGAAGCTGCGGTGCTTGCCGGGCCCTGCTACCATAAATAAAATATGCAACCTACTCGAATTCTACCTGACTTGCAGTGCTCGTTGGTGTGCGAAGAAGTACGCCAGGAAGCCAATGGGAATTTTTTTCTGGTCGGCGTCATCAACTTCCTGCGCGTGCCGCAACTGCCCGTTGTCGCCGGGCGGCTTTGCGTTTTCAACCGCTGGACGGCGGGCATCGGCCAGTTTACCGAAAGCATCAAGTTCATCGCCCCCGATCAGACGACCGTACTGCGCAAAGGCGAGATGAAATTTGAGTTGAAGGACGCGGCGCTGCACGCCACCAATGTCATGGTTTTTGGTCAGATCGAATTTAAAACTGCCGGAACCTACTTCGTCGAGGTACTCGTGGATGACGTTATGAAATTGCGCTATCCCATCCCGGTCATTCATGCGCCGTCGTCGGAGCAAAACCCGTCGCCCAAACCGCCGGGGCCGCCGGAAGAAAATCCGGCTTGACGGATTCCGGTGTGTCGCCGGGAGCGCCGGCAGGTTACCGGCGGTTCGGGGTTCTCCTTTTTATAAAATTCGCGGCTGGAAGCCGGCGCTCCCGGATAGCCTCAACGCTTTCACGTTTCAACCAGTTCGAGTAATTTGTCGCTCCAATGAGTATGCCGGGCGGATCAACGACCGCGTGGGAACCTTTCACCCCGCGCGGCGTGGCGGCGTTTGCCGGCGCGAGATTCCGGCGCCTCCTGCTCGTGCAGTTCATTGTGGCGTTGTGGGCCGCCGCCGCCGCCGTCTGGTTCGTTGACAACATCGGTTTCCCCGTGGTGAATGCCGCCATCCAAAAATTGCCGCCCACCGGCGAAATCCGATCGGGCAAACTGGACTGGCCCGGTCGCTCACCGGAACTGCTTGCCACCGGCCATGTCCTGATGCTGGACGTGGACCTGGATCACTCTGGTCAAATCGGCCCGACCGCCGATGTGCAAATCGAATTCGGCAGGAAAACGGCCCGTGTTTTTTCTCTGCTCGGCTATCTGGACTGGAATTATCCTGCCGACTATGTCATTGCCTTCAATCGCAACGCACTCGAGCCGCTTTGGGGCGCGTGGGCAATCGCACTCCTCATTATGGTCGGCGTGGCGGTGGTGATTGGTTGCCTGTTAAGCTGGTGGCTGCTGGCAACCCTTTATTTGCTGCCGGTCTGGTTGCTGGGCCTCTTTGCGAACCGCGATTTGAACTTTCGTCAAAGCTGGCGGTTGACAGGTGCGGCTTTGTTGCCAGGCGCCCTGTTGATGGCCGCCGCCATCCTGCTTTATGGCAGCGGCTTCCTGAATTTGATTTCCTTTGGGTTTATCTTTGGCGCTCATTTCGTCATCGGTTGGATTTATCTGTTCGTCAGCCTGCTGTTCGTGCCGCGTGCGCCAACCGCCGTCCGCACCACCAATCCGTTCCGCTCGGCGCGGAAAGAACGCGAATGAACTTCATGCCCTTCGTTGACACTTGTCCGGCACGTCTTTAGCCTGCGTTCATGTCTCGGCTGCCGTTTGAATTGCTCCTCGCGCTGCGTTATTTGCGGCCCAAACGGACGTTCGTTTCCATCATCACGCTCATCTCCATCGTCGGCGTCGCACTCGGCGTGGCCGTGCTCATCATCGTCATCAGCGTCATGAGCGGGTTCGACCATGATTTGCGCGTAAAAATCCTCGGCTTCAACGCCCATCTGCGCATCGTGGCGAGCGGCGAAACGATGAATAATTACAGCACCGTGATGAACCTCGTCGCGGCCAACAAAAATGTGGTCGGGGTGGCGCCGTATGTCCTGGGCCCGGTGCTGATGGAAACGGAACCGGCCGGCAATGAACAGCCGTTCTTTGCCGTGCCTTACGTGCGGGGCGCGGACTCCGCCCGCGAGAATTCGGTGAGCGTGCTGCCCCAAAGCATCATCGCCGGGAAATTCGATTTGAGCCGGCGCGGTTTGGTCATCGGCAGTGCGTTGGCCCAAAGCCTGAATCTCGCGGTGGGCGACCGGGTGGCGATTTATTCGCCGGACGAGTTGAAGAAAATGAAGGAACACCAGGGTAAATCAAACGAAGAGGCCGTCCTGCCGGATGACTACACCGTCACCGGCATTTTCGACGTGGGTTACTATGATTACAACTATTCCGTTGCGGTCACCTCGCTGGCCAACGCGCAGGAACTTTACGATCTCGGCGCCAGCGTGCATGGGCTGATGGTTATGCTGCGCGATCCCTATCAGGCAGGGGTGGTGAGCAATGAACTGGCGGGCGTCCTGGGGCCGGGCTATACCATCACCACCTGGATGCAGGAGAATTCCCGCTTCCTGGGCGCGATTCTCGTCGAAAAAAGCGTGATGTACTATCTGTTATTTTTCATCGTGTTCGTCGCCGCCTTCGGCATCACGTGCACGTTGATCACGTTCGTGGTGATGAAAACCAGTGAAATCGGTTTGATGAAAGCGGTCGGGGCCTCAAACCACCAGGTCATGTTGATCTTCCTTATTCAAAGCCTGGTTATCAGTATCCTGGGAATTGCCTCGGGAGTCAGCCTCGGATTGCTGGCAATCTATTATCGCAATGATTTCCTTCACTTGATGAACCGGCTGACCGGTTTTGAATTATTTCCGGCCTCCATTTACGGTTTTAGTGAATTGCCTGCCATTGTCACCGCCCGTGACCTGATGGTTATTTGTGCGGGTTCGCTGTTTATTTGTCTGCTCGCGACGATATTGCCGGCTCGTCATGCCAGCAAAATGAAACCGGTGGAGGCACTGCGTTATGAATGAGCCGCTCCTCGCCGCGCACGCGCTGGCCAAGTCCTATACCGTGGGCCAGCGTACACTCGAGGTCTTGCGCAGCATCAACCTCCAGGTGGCGCGCGGTGAATTCCTCGCTCTCCGCGGGGCGTCCGGCGCGGGCAAAAGCACCTTGCTGCATTTGATTGGCGGATTGGACTCACCGAACGCCGGCGAAATTCATTTTGCCGGACAAGACATCGCCGCGTTCTCCGAACGGGAACTCACCGATTTCCGCAACCGCCGGGTTGGTTTCGTTTTTCAGTCGTACCATCTGTTGCCGGAACTGGACGCCTTGGAAAATGTCTGTCTGCCCGCGCGGGTCGCCCGCGTCCGCGCAAACCAGGCCGCGGCACGCGGACGCGAATTGCTCGCCCGCGTCGGCCTTGG
>DATEGR010000293.1:0-7445 GCA_035279985.1 Verrucomicrobiia bacterium | reverse complement strand
AATTTGTCTGGTGGTGGACGATTCGAATTGAACTTTCCTGGGTGCAAACTGTCAGAACCTGTGGCGTTGGTAGAGCTGGCGGCCACGGGTGGGGAATGATTTTGTTTTTTTGCGGAGGAAAAAATCGGCGGCACAATTTATGCGGTTCTTTCTGACGTGTTCAGCGACGAAACGATGAAGCGCCGAGGTGAGAGTCGAGGGAGTATAAAGTCATTTTAGGAGATGGCTGCCGGTCTTCCGCAAGTTGCACAGTTGACGTTGACGTTATGGAAAAAAAATCCTTCCTGACAAGGATTGTCTTGTATCAAAACCTCGGTTTTCTGGCGGTGATTGTGCTTTGCTATCTTGATGAGTTGCTCAAGTTGCCAACGTTGATCTTCTCCGACCACCCTTTCGCCTTCGTTTACCGCCGGTCCACGCTGGAGATGCTGCTCTTTCTGGCGGTCTGGCTGCTGGTGAGCAAATCCACGCGCCGGTTGCTGAAGCGGGTCCGGCAGTTGGAAGATTTCCTGCGCGTGTGCGCCTGGTGCCGGCGCATTGATTTCAAGGGAGAATGGATGCCGCTGGAGGATTTCATGGAGCAGGGATTTGATACACCGACCACGCACGGCATCTGTCCGGACTGTCTGCGCGAGCGAAAAGAAGCGCTGGCGCGGTCCAGAATCGCCCAGAATGCCGAACCGGTGGCAAGTTGACCCGGTCGTTTGAAGCCGGTTTTCAGTGAAGCATGTCCACCTGAATTCGGTTGGATTCGTTCATTCCCAGCTGGAGCAAGGCGGCATTGGCATAAAGTTCCGGGTTGGGTTTGAACCCCGGCGCTTGCAGGAGGAGGCGTTCGCGGTCGAGTTCGCGAACGGCGAGCGTATCGAGCGCGACCGGGTCACGGCTGAACCAAAGTTGGTTCAGCACCGTTGAATATTGCAGCAATCCCCTGGCGCCGCCGGCGTACTGGCCAATCAACGCGTCGGTGATGTTGAGCGCAACCCGGTCGCCCAGCGCGGGCAGGGCGTAAATTTCCGGCACGGCAACGGCGAGCCGTTCCGAATCACCCTGAAAACGCCGGGTATTATCCACACTGCCCAGCGCGAGGCCGTAAAGATGGCCGCAAACGCCGACCGCATCCTGATTCAGCAGCGGCGCGATGCTGATAATTTTGGTGATTTGCCGGCTGACCAACAGGGAAACGAAGGATTTTTTGCCGACCTCCGGGCCCTTTCTTCCAAATTCAAAATCGCCCCAGACGAGCTGGCCGATAATGGGCGTGTCGGGCAGATAGAAGTTTGTCGGGTCGTAACCCGCCTGGGCGCTGCCGGCGACGCGCACACCGAGCCGGGCAGCGAGTTTGAAATATCCCGCGGCGCGGAGATCGCTGTCCTCCCTGTCCCAGATGATGACATGGCCGGGTGGCAACCCGGCGGCGAGCAGCCCGTGAATCACCGCCGCGACGACGGCCGGACGCGTGCCGTTGATCGGTCCGGCGGCGGAAAAAACCTTGATGCCGACGACGTCGTGTGTCGAAACCAGACTGCGCCAGGCTTCGGCGACGGTCGGTTTGCCGGTGAAATTGGTGATGCCGCGATTGACCATGTCCTGAACGCAGGCGGTGTTCGGTTGGTACTGGTAGGTGGCGTTGGAATTTTCGACGATCAGCACGTGGGCACGCGCGCCGCCGGACTGCCGCAACGATAAATCGGCGGCTTGAACCTGCGGGCAGGCGAACCCGAGGGTGCCTATCGCCATCAGCCGGTAAAGCGCTTGTATGAATTTGGCCAGTGCGTTTCTTGACACGTCAAGGCGTGGATGCTACCACCAGCGGCGATGCTGGCCACCAAAAACATAAGCTGGTGCGGCGGAATCGTTTTTCTGGCGCTGGCCATTTTTCTAACTGGCTGCGGACCGGCGGGACCGCGCGCGCTGCTCAAAGGTGAAAAACTTCTGAGCAGCGGTGATTATTCGGGCGCGGTGGCGGAGTTGAAAACGGCGACGTCGCTGATGTCCACCAACGCGCAGGCATGGAATTATCTGGGTGTCGCGTACCAGCACGCCGACCAGCCTGCCGACGCAGCGCTGGCGTATCAACGCGCCTTGGCCCTGGATCGCGATTTGGCGGAGGCGCATTACAATCTGGGCTGTTTATGGTTGGAGCAAAACAAGCCCGACGTCGCCAGGACCGAATTCACCGCTTATGTGCTCCGCCGCAGCAAGGATCCCGAAGGCTGGACCAAATTGGGCATGGCCCAGTTGCGCCTGCACGATCTCACCGCGGCGGAAAAAGCCTTCAATACGGCGTTGGCCATAAACTCAAATGCCGCCGGAGCGTTGAACGGCCTTGGCCTGGCCCAGATGCAGCGGGGCCGCCCGCGCGACGCGTCGCAGTATTTCGCCGCCGCTAAACGGGCACAGCCGGATTATGCGCCCGCGCTGTTGAATCTGGCAACGGTGGCGCGGCAATATCTGCATGACAACGCGCTGGCACTGCAAAATTACCGCGCGTATCTCGCGTTGACCCCGCACCGGCCGGATTGGGACCAGGTAAATGCCATCGCCGATAATTTGGAGCAAACGATGAACGGCACGGCCAATCCCGCGGGGTCAAACCGTCAGGTGGCTTCAGTTCCGCCGCGATCTTCGCCGACAACGGGAACCCCGACCCTGGCCCGTTCCAATCCTGGTTCGTCCCGCGGACCAGGACCGGAAGCTGCCCGGGTTCAGCCGGCACCCGCTCCCATAAAGACGCCGGGTCTGCTTGCTTCCGGAGAAGCGCCCCCGAAACAGACCAACGGGAGGCCCGGCGTTTTGCACCAGATCAATCCCATGAACTGGTTTCGCAACGCTTCGCCCGAGCCGAATGAAACGCAGCCGGCTTCATCGAATTCGAACCATAACCCGGTAAAGCCGGTGCCGACGCCGGCGCCGACGCCGAGCACCAGCAACCTGACCGCGTTCGGCACGCCCACGCACACCCAGACCAAACCGGTGCGCCTGATTCAGCCCGCGCCGCCATCGTTTCCGCGTTATTTGTATCTTTCGCCGGCCCCCCCCCGGCCCGGCAACCGGCCGGCGGCCGGTCGCGCTTTTGCGCGAGCGCAACAATTTGAACAGGCCAAGCAGTATTTGGACGCGCTGGACTCGTATCGGGAGGCGGCCCGGCTGGATCCAGGCTGGTTTGAAGCGCAATACAATTGCGGTGTGATGGCTTATCGTTTGGGTGATTTCAACGAGTCATTGCCCGCTTATGAGATGGCACTGGCCATCCAGCCGGATTCCGTGGGCGCGCGTTATAATTTCGCCCTGGGGTTGCAGGCAGCCGGTTATGTGACCGACGCCGTGAATGAATTGAAGAAAATTCTCGCGTCGAAATCGGATGACGTTCGCGCCCATCTGGCGCTCGGCAATATTTACGCGCAGCAGTTGTATGATGTGCCGCAGGCGCGGGCGCAGTATTTGCGAGTGCTGCAACTGGACCCGGGCAATGCGCAAGCGGCCGAAATCCAATTCTGGCTTTCGTCAAACCCGCCCTGAGCATGGAACGGATTTTGCTGGCAGATGTGGCTAAAACCTGGATTTCAGCCCTATGTTTGCCATTTCCATGCAATCTCTGGCGTCAAACAGCCTGTCCCTGAGCTGGTTTGATGCCGTGGTCGTCCTCGTGCTGGTGTTCGGTCTCTTTCGCGGCCGTAAAAACGGCATGTCGAAGGAAATTCTGCCGTTGTTTACCTGGCTCGGCATCGTCCTCGTCGGCGGATTGTTTTACTCGCAGGTGGCCAAATTGCTGGTCAATCTGGCGCACCTGGATCTGCTCACCAGTGATCTTCTGGGATATGCGATCCTGGCGTTGCTCGTTTTTATGATTTTTTCGATGCTCAAACGTCCTTTGGCCTTGAAGCTGTTTGGCAGCAACCTGTTTGGCAGTGCCGAGTATTACCTCGGGACGCCCTCCGGCATGGTGCGATACATCTGCGTTTTGCTGTTCGCGTTGTCCTTTCTGAATGCGCGCCATTTCACAACGGCACAAATCGAGGCCGATAACAAATACCAGGAACGCTGGTATGGGGCGCATTTCTTCCCCGGTTGGTATACCGTGCAGAATCAAGTTTTTGAAAAGTCCTTTACCGGGCCTTACGTTAAAAAGTATCTTGCCGTGTTGCTGATTGACCCCGTCGTGGCAGGCAGTGGTTCTGTGGCCTCGGATGAGCCGGCCCAGTGACCGGCTGCGGGGGCCGGGCAGCGACAAACGCTGAACCAGCATGGCCGGCACGATTTCTCCCGCGATCCTTGAACGCATTCGCGCCGCCAGTGACATTGTGGATGTCATTGGCTCGTACCTGCCGTTGAAAAAGGCCGGAGCGAACTTTGTCGCGCGCTGTCCATTTCACAAGGAAAAGACCCCCAGCTTCAATGTCAATCCGCACCGTCAGATTTTCCATTGTTTCGGCTGCCACAAGGGCGGCGACGTATTCACCTTTGTCAGGGAATACGAAAACATCGGCTTCGTGGACGCCGTGCGCCGGCTGGCCGACCGCGCGAAAATTCCCCTCGAATTCGACCAGAATCCTCACGAACAGCAATCCCGCCATCTCAAGGACCAGTTGCTCCAGATTCACGAGCAGATCGCGCAACGCTGGCAGAATTGCCTGCTCAATGAAGCCGCCGGCCAGGTCGCCCGTGACTATCTGGCCAAACGCGGTGTGTCACCCGAAGCCGTAAAACTCTTCCGTTTGGGCGCGGCGCCGCCGGGCTGGGACGACACGGTCAATTGGGCAAAAAGCAAAGACTATGAACTGCCGTTGGTCGAGAAAGCCGGACTCATTATTCAGAAGTCAGATGTCGGAAGCCAGAAACCAGAAGGCGGAAGTGAGAAATCCGACCTCCGACCTCCGACTTCCGGCCTCCGGCATTACTACGACCGGTTTCGCGGGCGGCTGATTTTTCCCATCTGCGACGAGCAGGGCCGGGTGATTGGTTTCAGCGGCCGGGTTCTGCCTGCCCCGACATCTGCTGTCGGGGTCCGTGACGAAAAAACCGCCAAGTACGTCAACTCACCCGAGACGCTGATTTTCACCAAGAGCAAAGTCTTCTTCGGCCTCGACAAGTCGAAACGCGCAATTCTGGATGCCGGTTTCGCGATCATCTGCGAAGGCCAGCTTGATTTAATCGCCTGTTTCATGGCTGGCGTGCAAAACATCGTCGCACCGCAAGGCACTGCTTTTACCGACCAGCACGCTCGCATCCTCAAGCGATACGTGAATGAAGTTGTGCTCTGTTTTGATTCGGACGAGGCCGGCCAGAACGCCGCCGTGCGGTCGCTCGACCATTTGCTCGCGTCCGACCTGGCCGTGCGCGTGGCCGTGGTGCCCGCGCCGCACGACCCGGACAGTTTCATCAAGGCCAACGGCGGCGAGGCGTTTGGCAAACTCGTCGAAAACGCCGAAGGATTTTTTGATTATTTGTTGAACCGGCTATGCCAGCAGAATGAAGTGAGCAGCGACAAGGGCCGGAATGCAATTTTGCGCGGCATGGCCGAAGCCGTCCACAAAACCGGCAATACCGTGCTGATTGATACCTATGCCCAAAAGACCGCGTTGCGGCTGGGTGTTTCGCCGGAGTCTGTACGCACAGAATTTGCTAAAGCCCGGAGGTCGGAGGTCGGAGGTCAGAGGTCGGAAAAGGAAGAATTGGCCGCCGCCGAATCCGAAGCGTCAAGTCCGTCGAATCATGAATTTCACCTGCTCAAACTGCTGTTGTTGCACGATGAATTGGTTGCCTGGGCCGTGTTGCATCTGGATGTGAGCTGGCTGGTGCATCCGCTCGTCCGGCAAATCGTTACCCAACGGTTCACGGCGCAGACAAATGAGACCTGGAGAAGCCTCGCTGCCTTTTTGGATGAATGTGAAACGCCGGAGATGCGGGCACTCGTTACCGGGGCCGTGGCCGAAGACCGCAAAATTCCCAATCCCGAACAGCAACTGGCCGACGTGACGCTGAAACTGCGCAATCAATTCCTGGACCGGCAGATTGCCGTTCTGCTTCAAAGAACCAGCCGGCCGGACATGTCCGATGCCGAAAAAGTTGAATTGCTGCGTCAGCAGCAAAAACTGCGCGAACAGAAGCGTGCGTCGCTCGCAGCGGTAAATTAAAAAGGCGCAATCCGGACTGGATTGCGCCTTTTGGTTGAAACAAAGAAATTACTTTGCGCCCTGGTCGATCCACGCGCGGAGCAGACCGATCTGCTCCGGGGTGAGCGGCCCGATATGGGCCCGGTTGTGGAGCGGCGGCATCCAATCATCATCGTCCTTGCTCAGATGCGCGACTGCTTTAACCAACATGCTCTTGGCGCTGTTACCGGCGACGATGACCTTTCCGTCCTTGCCCCCTTTGAGCGCTCCTTCGAGGCTGTCGAGTTTCAAATGCCCTTTGGGCTTCTCGCCGCTGTGGCATTTGGTGCAGGAATTGTCGAAAATGGCTTTGATGTCGCCGGTATACGTCACACCTTGTTTGGCCGCGGCGGGCGGCAGTTTGCCCGGAGTGGCGTCATCGGCGGTTGCGGTTAAGGCCAATCCCAGCGGAACGGCCAGGGCAAAGGTCAGTTTGATCCAGGTTTGATTTTTCATTATTTCGCTTATTTTGGAGACAATTGAAACTTAAGATGGTTAAAAGTAAAAAAGGTTTCAAACAAAAAGTCTATTTTTAAAGCGCCCACTTGCGGCGGGCGCGGTCCTGGGCTAACCCTTTCGCGTGAAACGCGATGAATTCGGCGATGCCGCGCTGGTGGTGCTGGGCCACGGCACCGAGCAGAATGCCGGTTCCGCCGCGCCGGTCTATCAGCACGCGGCAGAATTGCGCCGCCGGCAACTCTTCGCCGAAGTGCGCGAGGCGTTTTGGAAACAGGAACCGCCAGTCAAAAACGTCCTGGCGAGCCTTTCCACTCCCCGCGTGTTCATCGTGCCGCTCTTCATCAGCGAAGGCTATTTCAGCGACGAAGTGATTCCCCGTGAACTTGGCTTTGCCAGTCACTCGTCACTCGTCACTCGTCACTCGTCACTGTTTTATTGCCGGCCGGTCGGTTCGCACGACAGCATGACGAATGTGATATTGTGCCGTGCAAAAGAGATTGTGGAAAAGTGCCCATTCCCGCGTGCGCCCAGGCCGGCGGAGATCACATTGTTCATCGCCGGCCACGGCACGGAGAAAAACGAAAATTCACGCCAACCGGTTGACCGGCAGGTGGAATTGATCCGCGCGTTGAACCTTTATGGCGGCGTGCACGCGATTTTCCTTGAAGAAAGTCCGCGCATTTCCGAATGCTACCGGCTCGCGCAGACGAAAAGCCTGGTGGTGGTGCCCTTTTTCATCAGCGACGGCTTGCACACGCAGGAAGACATTCCGGTGTTGCTGGGTGAAACGCGGGCAGCCGTTCGGCAGCGGCTGGCGGCCGGCCAGCCGAC
>DATEGR010000292.1:0-6500 GCA_035279985.1 Verrucomicrobiia bacterium | reverse complement strand
GGCTTCGGCGCGCGACGTGACACTTCGCCCTGCAACAACCGGCGGGTCGCCGGATGCAGCTTGAGCGGGTCGCCCGCCGCCGCCCGGCGTTTCGCCACGTATGACCGCAGCAACTTTTCAATTTCGCGTTCCGGTTCCATGCGTTCTATTAAAAGTCAAAACCGCAGGTACTGACTTCGGTGCCATACCGTTCACTTGGTTCCCCCTCTCCCGTCCTGCGGACACCCTCTCCCCCGCTCTGTGCGGGGGAGGGGGCCGGGGAGAGGAGGCGTGTTTGACTGTTCATTTTCATTGGCCGCTCATGTTGGACGGGAAAAGGCTCCGGTTTTCCCGCACAAAAATTCCACGTGCAATTTCCTCCAGCCGGTCCAGGCACTTGCTCAGACGCGAACTGACCGTCTTCGGATTCAAATCCAATGTGCTGCTTAACTCCTCGTAGCTCAAGTCGCCGAAATAGCGCAACTCGATGATTTCACGGCACGGTTCGCCGACGCGGTCGAGGGCGGCGCGCACGCCGGCCATCTGCTCGATGCTCATCGCCAGGTCGTCGGGCCCGGGTGTGTTGGCCGGCGGGTCGGGCGCGAGGCCGGTTTCCGGGTCTTCGGCCTGCAACGAAACGGTGGTCTGGCCGCCACCCCGCTTGGCGGCATTCCGTTTTTCGCGGTAATCCCGCGCCTGATTGGCGGCGATGCGGAAGAGCCAGGTCTGGAACCGGCTTTCGCCGTGGAACGAGCCAAGGTTTTTGATGACGGACAGAAAGGCCTCCTGGCAAATCTCCTCGGCATCTTCGCGGGTGAAATCAGGTGCCAGTTGGAAAATGAAGCGCCCCGCCGCCGCGTAATGGAGATCGAACAATTCGTCCCACGCGTCCGTTTCGCCGCGAAGGCAGCGCGCCAGCAGTGCTGCTTCTGTCGCGCCGCAGCTTCTGAGCGAAGGCGGGTCCGAATCCATGCGGCGCCATCTTATTCCGGGCCGTAATCCTTGAACAGAAGGAAACGGAGGAAACCTAACCAATCCGTGATGCCGTCTCACCGCTCAATTCCTTGATTTCATTCGCGAGCTTTCAGCCAGAGACGCGAATAACTCGGTATAAACCGGCTTGAGGATTGACCAGACCTCATTTGTGGAATTGGAATGGAGCAACTGAGCACGATTATCCTCATTATGAAGGAAACGTAGGAACGGGCCGTCCGATTTCATCAATCCCCCTTCGTGCAGCCAGCTATTGGCTGGAAGTATGGACAGGAGGATGAGTTTAGCAGGTTGATTATCTAATGCATCGAACTCTACGCCAGAAGTCGAAACACCAAAGGCCAATATGATGTCCTCGACGCAATGTACACGCCCGCGTGGGATGGCAATGCCGAAACCAAGTCCAGTGGACATTGAACCTTCCCTTTTGGAGATTGCGTCCAGGACAAGCTCTTCATCGTGCGGTCTGATCTGGCCAATGGTAATCAGGTGCGCCACCATTTCACGAATCGCCGCGAAGCGCTCGCGAGCTCTAAGGTTGGAAATGATATGCTCGGCGGTAAAAAGAATAGATACTGGATGTCGCGCTGCCACAGCTGTTTTCCCACTGTTTTCATTTTTTGCGGCACCACGCGGGATTTTTAAAGCGGTTTCCAAATATTTCGTAAGAAGATTTATCCCATAAGGCTTCGCCAGAAATGAAACGTTTAACTCAGCCCCAGCACAGTGCCGCACGTCATTTTCGTCAGCGTTGCCAGACAAAACAATAATTGGAAATGTAACCTTCTTAGCTGCGAGCATTGGTAACATTTGCCACCCGTTTAATCCGCCACGTACCATGTCCGTTATGAGTACATCGGGGGCGGTTCGCAAGATTTCCTGCCATGCTTCTTCCTTCCCGGCCAAACCCCAAAATGGTTGAGGGTTGAAAGTTGAGAGTTGATGGCCGCCGGCACGCTTCAAGCCGGTGCCAAACCGGCCTTCGCCCGTGCGCCAAATGGTCTTTTAATCGCCCGGTGGCACCGGCACGGAAAGATTGCGACAAATGGAGCGCGCCAGATATTTTTTGATTTCGTTGTGCCGGGGAATGGCTTCCTTCCGTCCGCTCTGCGGGTTGGCCCAGATGGAATGACTGCCGCCTTCCCGAACCGCCACGCAGCCGTGTTCCTGAAGATGGCCGAGCAAGGCCCGGCGTTTCATGCCAGCACCAGTTCCGTCGTCTCCGCCTGCGGATCGAGGCGGAACACCTCTTCACGTTCGGTTTCCAGCAGAAGTTGAATGGCTTCCTTGAGATTTTGAAGACATGCCTCCTTCGTTTCGCCCTGTCCGTTGGCACCGGGTACTTCCAGACAGGTCGCCCAAAATCCGCCTTCCCCTGGTTTGCCCCGGTGAACGATGGCCGTCAATTTCTTCATGCCTATAATAATAGCCCGTTTTGACGTAGAAGAAAAATGATTTTATTCCGCCGTGGATGCCGGGTTCGCAAACTCCGCAGTCCCCGCAAGGATTCCTTCATGGCCAAAGTCTCCGGTTCGGAATTTCCGCGGGAGCATTTGGCGCGGCGTTCCGTCTGACTCCACATGAACCGGTCGTTCGCCTGCGTGAAAATTCCGCAACCGGCGTGGATTCCACGCAGGATCGGCGAAGCTGCCAACGGCGGTTTGAGACAAAACCGCGGATTTTCAGCAGGATTGCCCTGTGGCCTTGCTTATGCTAAGCGCTCTTTCATGAAGCGAAGTTCATTCGCCGGTTTTCAGCCTGTCACCACGGAGATCCCCATGAAAAAATCAATCGTCACCCTTCTGGTTTGTCTGCTGGCTTCCGCCACATTCGCCCAGTCCATTCCCCAAAACGGCCTCGTCGGCTGGTGGCGGGCGGCAGGCAATGCCCAGGACAGCGCCGGACGGCACGACGGCACCTTGCCGTTCGGCATGAACTATGCCCCCGGCAAAATCGGGCAGGCCTTCGATTTCGACGGCAGCCGCCGGCGCGTCAGCATCCCCGACAGCCCGGATTTCAAGCTGACCAGGGCCTTCTCGATCGCCGGCTGGGTTTATCCCCGGCAATATGGCGGCATCATTTTCTTCCGCGGCGATGATCGGCCGGCCCTGGACCCGTGGCAGGTGGACCTGAGGACGCCGGGGTTTGTCGGGTTCCAAATCATGGATTCCCAGAGCCGGAGCGTTCGCCTCGAGGCGCCAATGCAACTCAACCAGTGGCAGCAGGTCGCCGCGACCTTCGGCCCGCGCGGCAACCTGAAATTCTATGTCAACGGTGAACCGGTCGCGGAGACCAACACGACGCTCAGCCTGCTGGGCGAACTGGATCCGACACAGAATCCGGGCATAGGCATCGGCAATGACCAGGGTGCCAGCTATAACGAACCGTTCCACGGAATGATTGATGAAGTGGCGCTCTATTCACGCGCGCTAAGCCCGCGCCAGATCCGCGCGATGTACCAGGCCGGCGGCGCCGGCAATACCGTTTCGCCTGCCGGCGGACTGACTTTCCGCGAAGTCCGTTACGATGGCCGGCTGGCAGACGACGAGGCGCAATTTGGGCTGGGTATTGACGCCGAAGCCACCGACGAAAGCTCGGCGCCGCTGCTTGAAGGCGACGTGGCGGTGCTGCCGGTGAAGTTGCCGGACGCGTTGAAAATCGTTCGCGAAGGCAACTCCTATCGGCTGGTGGCGTCGCGTCGCGGACATTTCCAGTTCAAGCTCGACGTGGTCGCCAAAATCCAGCACGGGGAACCGTGGAATGAAATTTCCTTTGTCGGTCCGGCGGCGGCCATCGCCTCCGTCGCGGCCCAGGCCGCCGGCACCAATACGGAAGTGCAATTGCTCGATGGCACGTTGCTGGAGGCCGTCCGGACCAACGGCATTTCGCGTGTGAGCGGTTTTCTGGGCGCGGACCAGACCGTCGCCTTGCGCTGGCAGGGCAAAATCGCCGAGGTCGCGCGCAAAGCGCTGTTGACCGTCGATTCCACCATCGGTGCGCAAATCACGCCAACGGTCATCAAATACACCAGCCGGTTTCATTACGACGTCGTTCAGGGCAACGCCGCCCAACTCAGGCTCGCCTTGCCGACCGCGCAAGCACTCACGCGCCTCGAGGGCGACCAGATCCGCGACTGGCACACAACCACGGAAGGCGATCATCAGGTATTGACCATCGAATTTATCAAACCACTGGAGAATGCCTATGACCTGACCCTTTACACCGAGCAGGCGGTCGGCAGCAGCGGCGCTCCCGTGGCGGCGTCCGTGAACCCGCCGCAACCGCTGAACGTGGACCGCGAATCCGGTTCGTTGACAATTTCCGCCGAGGACATGCTGGCGGAAATTGCATCGCTCACCGGTCTGCGCCAGGTGAACGCGCCGGACAATGCGGTCGCTGCCTATCGCTTCAACGCCCGTCCGTTCACACTGGCCCTGAGGCTCAAACCGGTCGAACCGGTCATCAATGTGGCCGACCGGGTCAACGCGCGGCTCGAGGAGACGCGGCTGGTGGTGGCGCACGCCCTCACGCTCCAGGTCGAGAAGGCCGGCATTTACACGCTCGAACTGATGCCGCAAACCGGGTTCGCCGTGGCCGACGTGCGCGGCGATGGTGTCGAAGATTGGAAGGTGAGCGATGGCCGGTTGCGGGTGAGTTTCGCCAGCCGCGTGCTGGGCTCGCGCCGGCTCGAGGTGCAATTGGAACAGGCGCTTAAGACCTTTCCGGGCCAAATCAGCGTCCTGCCGTTGCGCGTGGCCGGCGCGGCCAAGGAAACCGCGCAGATTGGCGCGGCCTCGGCGCCCGGCATCCGGCTGCGCACCGCCGGGCTAAATGGCCTGCGCGAAATTCCGGCGAACCGCCTGCCGGATCGCGGAGATGAAATTCTCGCTTATACCGCCGAACAACCGGACTGGCAACTGGCCATCGCCAGCGAAAAACTGGCCGCGCGGGTCGTGGCCGATGTCTTCAACCTGGTCACCATTGGTGATGGCGTGGTGGGCGGCAGCGCGACGATTCGTTACAGCCTGGTAAACCAGGGCGTCCAGGAATTCAAAGTCCGGGTCCCGGCGCAGTTTAAAAATGTCGATTTCACCGGTCCCAATATCCGCCGCAAAGAGGTCGTCGGAGGGGCGAGTTACACGAGCCCCCAAAATCCAAACCAGTCAGGAACTCGCGTCGCTCGTACCTCCGGAGCTGACACGAATGATGTGGTTTGGACGATTGGATTGCAGGACAAGGTCTGGGGCGGTTACACGCTCGTCGTCACCTATGATTATCAATTCAATTCCGCGCAGGGCGCCGCGAGCCTGTCCGTCGGTGGCATCCACACGGTGGACGTGGAACGTGAAACCGGTTCCATTGCCGTCACCACCGCCGCCAGCCTGCAGCTCAACCCACAGACCGTGAGCGGCACGTTGCGGCGCGTGGATGAAACCGAGTTGTCGGCCGCCGACCGTTCGTTCATCACCCGCGCCGTCGTGCTGGCGTGGCAATACACCGGCGACCAATACGACCTGGCGCTGGACGTGCAGCGTTACGCCACGGAACCGGTGCTCGAAGCCGTGGCCGACCGCACACAAATCACCTCAGTGCTCACCGACAGCGGTGAAATGCTCACCCAGGCTTCCTTCATGGTGAAGAACAACGAGAAGCAATTCCAACGTTTCCAACTGCCGCCAGACGCGAAGCTTTGGAGTTGCTACGTCAATAACCAGCCGGCCAAACCTGAACGCGACGGCGATTGGGTCCTGGTCCCGCTGCCGCGGGACGTGGACCGTGACCAGGCGTTTGCCGTGGACATCGTGTACGCGCAAACCAACGGCGCGCTCGCGGCGCACTGGTCGAAATTGCTCGAACTGGACGCCCCGCGCACCGACGTGCCGAACACCTACGCGGAATGGCAACTGCTCGTGCCGCCGTCGTTCCGGCTTTCCCATTTCGGCGGCAGCATGAACATCGCGCAGGGCACCACCTACGGATTGCTTGATGCGTGGGAGAAATTCCTCACGTTCTATGTCCAGGTCTTGCGCGAAGCGGGCGGCGCGATTCTCTTCATCGGGTTCCTTGCCTTTCTGGTCATCGCGCTCGTCATTGCCGCGGTCCGGCGCGGCTGGAATGGTGTCATCACCCTGTTGGCCGTTGTGGCCATCCTGGCCGTGCTGGCCGCCATGTTATTGCCCAGTCTGGCCGCCGCCAAACGCAAGGCGCAAAGGATCAATTCGGTGAGCAACCTCAAACAAATCGGCGTGGCCGCGCAGCTTTTTGCCGGCGACAACGGCAACCGCCTGCCGATGTCGTTTGACGAAATGAAAAACGAACTGGATACGGACAGAATCACCTATGACACCGAGACCGGCCAGCGCTTTACCTATCTGGGCGCCGGCCTGTCGTTGGACCGCCTCAAACCCGATTCCGTGCTCGCGTACAGCCCGATTGTCAACGACCAGTGCGAAGTGCTCTTCGTCAATGGCAGCGTCCAACAGGTGACGGCCGGAGAATTCGCGCAGTTGTCCCAGCGCGGCCTGATA
>DATEGR010000291.1:0-7696 GCA_035279985.1 Verrucomicrobiia bacterium | reverse complement strand
ACCAGCGGATAGGCCAGCCCCAGCCAAATCGTCATGACCGAAAGAAATCCGGCACGGGCCTGTTCATGCAAAAACGGGGTGACCCCGAAGGTCAGGAGCAAGGGCAGAAAGAGAAAAAGGACGAGGCCGCCGCCGAAGATGCGCCAGAATTTGGCCGCAGACTTGCGCTGCTGCGGAAGGCCGGTCGCGTCCCGGCCCAGTTTATATCCAAAGAGCGTACCCAGCGTGGCCGGGATCGCAATCAGGCCGGCAAAGAAACCGATGCCTTTTAGAAAACCAACCAGGCCGGTGGCCTGGCCGGTCGCGCTTTTGGTCGTAGCCATCCCCATGATGGCGCCTTTGGCCGTGGTCGTTGCCGCCACCATCGGCAATACGGCAATCACCACCGCTGCGAAGGTGTCCGCCGGTCCCGAACGGCGCAGGCCGTTCTGAACCACCTTCGCCACCCGCTCATTCAGCAACGCCCGGCCGCGCGAGAGACGCTGCCGCACCGCCTCTTCGGAAAGTTCCAGCACGTCGGCTACCTGCGGGATGGATTCATTCTGGCGATAAAAAAGCACCATCGGCTCGCGGTAAACTTCCGGCAAACCCGACAGGACGTGCCAAAGAATGGTTTCTTCCTCCTTGCTAATCGCTTGTTCATCGGGTTCATCGGCGGTGGCCGCCGGTTCCGTTCCCTCCTCCAGCAGTTTGGCATCGGCGAGCGGATTGCGGGTGTGCTGGCGAAAGGCGTTATGGATGAGGTTGCGGGCGATGCCATAGAGCCAGGCCCTGAACCGCGCCGGTTCCTGCAAACTGCCGAGCCGTCGCCACGCGGTAATGAAAATCTCCTGCGCGATGTCCTCGCTGCGCCCGACGTTGCCACAGGTGCTGTAAGCGAGGGCGCAGATGGAAGATTGATAACGGGCGACAATCCGGCCAAAGGCATCACGGTCACCGGCCAGGCTCAGTTCCACCAGGGATACGTCACTCCGCATCTCCGGTTCCATGGTAAAATTTGTTTTCATGCTCACCTAGGTAGTGGCCTGACAAGTGAAATTGTGACATGAAATTGGAAACTGACATTTTACATCTTTTGGCAAAAACCCGATGGCTTTTGCTAAAAGACCGTGAAAAGAGCATTTCTCATCTTCCACACCTGAAGGGTTCAGCCGCAAAATCCCCATTTCATCTGTATTCCCTCTATGGCTAAATAGAATCGTCATGGATGTGAAGGCATTGCCGAGGGGATTCGGCGAACTCATCGTGGTGGTTTTGTTGCTCCTGCTTCTGGCGTGCGGCGGTTGTACGTCGCCCCGCGCCATTGCCGATCAGACACTGCAGGCGCCGAATCGGCGTATTATTGTACCCGGTTTTTTCCAGCAGTTGGGCACGGCCCTGGGTGCCAATTTTCCGGTCGAGCGGATTTCCGTCGGCCCGCCGCCCGCCGCGTTGGATTTGATGGTGATGGAACCGGGAGATTATCACGTCACACTGAATTCGACCTTCACCGAGGTTCCGCCGCCGGGTCCAAGAGTAAATCCGCGTTACGATTTCAATTTCACCTTTGATCTGTCGCATTTCACCCGGCAACCGAAACCCGCTCCGGACAACGTTCGTGGCACCATTTTTTTGCTGCACGGTTACGGTTTGGACAAGGAGGCCATGATGCCCTGGGGATTGCTTCTGGCCCAGGCGGGTTACCGGGTAGTGCTGGTCGATTTGCGGGGAAACGGCCATTCGACCGGCGACCAAATCTACTTTGGCGGGATTGAGCGGACCGATATGGTGCAATGCCTGGATGCGCTGCTGCAGCAGCATGTTTGCCGGGAACCGGTCGGGGCCCTGGGCATTTCGTATGGCGCGGTGCTGGCGTTGCAATGGGCGGCCATTGATCCGCGCGTGCAATGCGTGACCGCCATCTCTCCCTATCCCGATCCGCGCCTCGCCGTGAATCGCTATCTCAAAACTTTTGCCCCCAACCTGACCTGGAGGACTGACCGAAAGGTGGCCGCACTGGTGGCATCCCGCCTGGCTGAATTCCCGGATTTAGCCACCACAACCGCCATCCGGCGGATTAAACATCCGATTTTGTTTGTGCGCGGCGAACATGACGAAGTTTGTCTCCCGGAAGATGTGAGCCGCTTCCAGGCAACGGCGGCGCCGGGGTCGGAAGTAAAGGAAGTTCCCCTGGCCAACCACCTGGTTACCGGCATGTGCATCAGCCAATTGCGCGATCCGGTAACCGAATGGTTCCGCAGCCATTTGGTTCACTGACAAGCCACTCCTCCTCAACCCGCAACCCGCGTTAGCTGCAAAGAACCCAGCGCGGCGGAGCCGCAACCAAAATAGTGGCACGGGCGTCCCGCCCGTCAGTTCCTGAAGATTCCGGATCGATTGAAACTCACGGGCGGGACGCCCGCGCCACAACGCCATGCGAATAATTTCCGCAAAAAAACAAAACTTTCATGGATAGCCTCACAGAGAGCGCACAGGTTTGAACCGCAGATAAACGCAGATTGGCAGGCGGTTTCCACAGAAGAAAAGGGAGGAAACCAGGACAGGAAACGGTAATTGTTTCTTCGTTCGCTTCGTCGCTTCTTCGCTTCCGGTTTAAAATTCGACCTGAACCGCGAACCCGCAGAAATTATTTCAACCGGGGCTGCGCACGGATTCCATTCGTGAAATCCGCTTCACCCCAATACCCGCCGCACCCGCTTGTTCCGTTCCGGCCTCCGGCTTCCGGCTTCTAACTACCGGCACTGACGGCTGGTTGCTGACTGCCGCCTTCTGGCTTGGCAATCTCAAATGCCGCCACGCGCTGATCGCCGGCAACAACATCCGCCTGCGTCATGCTGCGGGTCAAGTTTGACCAGGCCATGATCGAATTCCCGTAGCCCTGCACGGCAGCGAGACGATACCACTTGTAAGCTTCAATCCTGGATTCGGAGGCTTCCGCCGACAACTGCACAATACTGGCGCGGTGACAACTGTCGCCCAGATGATACTGGGCTCCGGCGTCGCCCGACCGGGCGGCCTTGCCAAACCAAACTGCGGATTGAGCGGCGTCCCGGGTGACACCCTGTCCCTGAGCGTACATCACTCCGAGATTGAATTGGGCCAGGGAATGGTTTTGTTCCGCCGCCTTGTGATACCACTCTGCGGCCTGCTGGTAATCCTGTGCCGCTCCTGGATTACTGGCGAACTTCAACCCCATGCTGAATTGCACCTCGGCATCCCCGTAATCGGTTTGGGGGGAAGCCATTCCCGGGTCGGAGCCTGGCGGGGATGAAAACATGTTTTGATGCGCTGATTTTTCCATGGTTGCCATTATGTCCGATTCCGGGGCGAACACCAGAAACATTTCACGCGTTGGCACCCGCTGCCGGTGAAGTCGAGGTATTTAGTAAACCGCCAAACACACGAAAGACGGGGCAACGCTGCTAAAGAGCCGCTCCCGCAAATACAGGTAAAGCTGCTGCCTAAAAGACTTCCGCTTTGAGGCCGGTGATTTGCCGCACGAGCTGTGCGATGTGCGACAGTGTCTTCAACGGCAGGTGCCCGCACTCGGCGTGGGACATGGGACGCGCGGCGGAGTAGATTTGAACGAGGGAAATCTGGGCGCCCCGGGCCTTCAATTCCTTGAGCCGCTGCGCGAATTGCTCGATTTCCTCCAGCGAGGGCTCCTCTTCGTTGATGGCGGGGAACAGGCTTTGGATGACCACCGGACGCTGACGGCCCAGCGCCAGAATGTTCGCCAGCACCTTCTCCAACGGGACGCCAGGCCGGTCCACCCGGTTCAGATAATCCTGCGTGCCGCCGTCGAGCTTCACCCACACTTCGTCCGACTTGGTGAGGCGTTTCAGACTTTCCTGTACCTGCGGCCGGTCCAGTCCGGTCGCGTTGGTGATCAGGACAATTTTGAAAAACGGAAAACCGCCGAGTGCACGGACATGAATGACTTCCTGCACGGCTTCGGCAAAATTCGGTGCCAGGGTCGGCTCGCCGTCGCCGCTCAACGCCACGTGGCGCAATTGCAACAATTCGGTCGGCAGCGACTGGTAATGCGGACGTTCGTGCAAGTGGCCTTGCAGGATGTAAGTGAGCGTTCGCTGAAGTTCCCCGGCCATGACGCCGACATCCAGCGTGGTCTCGGTGGGCGGCGTGCGACGGTCTACTTCGCAATACAGGCAATCGTAGTTGCACGATTTGTCGGGGTTCATGTTCACGCCCACCGACAGGCCGTGCGCCCGCGACGAGATGACCACGTAAACGAACCGGTTATTCAGAAAGTCACGCGGCCGGTCGAACGCGGCTTCGCGCGCCGGAAGGTGATTTCTCTTTTCCGGCTGCCCGTTCGCCGGGGAGGTTCTGGTATTGGTTTCTTCCACAATTCTCACAACGCACTCTAAGACGGGGGCGGGCCGCGGACTACACGCTTATTGGCATAATTTCGCCATACCTTGCAGGCACAATAGCAAGGTTTTACAAGGGAATTTAACGTGAATCGACCGAAGTGACACCCGGCTGAAAAAGCCGGCCGCAGGCGGGATTTGAAGCCGGCGAAGGGTCGGGTCCGCGAGCCAAGCTGGTCTGGTTCACGGATTTTGGCAAAGAAAGAACATCCTTTGGGAATATCGGTATGCTTATTGTTTGCAGACATATTCTGAGGTAAACTGATGACATGAACGCGATAAAAAATGATCGGGCGGCCTGGTTGAAAGCCGGCAAGGCAGTTTGCTCCAACCCGCCGCGCAAGGCGCCGGCCAAGGCGTGGCGGCTGGTCCTGTTGGGCTCGCCGGGCGTCGGCAAGGGTACCCAGGCGGAATTGCTCCACCAACGGTTGGGCTCCTGCCATCTGTCCACGGGCGATGTTTTTCGCGCGGCCAAGAGTTTGCCGGACGGGCAAAGAAGCCCGGCCATGGAGCAGGCGTTGGAGTTCATGCGGCGCGGTGAGCTGGTGCCGGACAAGACGGTGCTGGACATGGTGAGCGAACGGCTGCGCTGCCTGCACTGCTGCGGTGGATTTTTGCTCGACGGTTTTCCGCGCACGGTCGCCCAGGCCGAAGCCTTGGAAAAATTGATGTTGCACGAGGAGGTGCCTATGACGGCGGTGCTGAATTACGAGCTGCCGCTGGACGAAATCGTGGCCCGCATCAGTGGACGACGCACCTGTTCGAAATGCAAGGCGGTGTATCACCTCACCTCACGCCCGCCACGGGCGGCAGACGTCTGCGACCATTGCGGCGGGAAACTGTTCCTGCGCGAAGATGACCGGCCCGAATCCGTCCGTGTGCGCATGGCGGCTTACGAAAAAAGCACCCGGCCGCTGATTAAATTTTATCAGGAACGCGGTTTGCTGGTGCCCATCGTCGCCGGCGGCACGCCCGAGGAAACATTCCAACGGACGATGATCGCGCTCGAGGGTGTCCTGACGGACTAGCAAATCCTCGGCAGTTGTTCGCCGCTGGGCATGTCGAGAATCCGGCTCGCCCCAATCGCACTTTTCAGCGTGACCAGCGGCGCGGAACTTTCGGCCACCCGGCCAATCACCGCCGATCCCGCGCCCGCCCCCTGACTCCGCATCATCAGCAAAGCGCGTTCGACATCTTTGGCCGCGACAAAGGCAATGAACCGGCCCTCGCAGGCGACGTGCATCGGGTCAAGGCCGAGCATTTCACAGGCGGCGTGGACATCTTCCCGTACCGGGATCGATTTTTCTTCGATTCCGATCCGCACGCGGGAGGCTTCGGCGATTTCGTTCAGCGCGCTCGCCAGCCCGCCACGGGTCAGGTCGCGCAGGCAGTGAATTTCGATGCCGGCCTTGAGCAAAGCCAGAACGATTTCCTGCACGGGCGCGGAATCACTCTCGATGGCGCTCTCGAATTGCAGTCCTTCGCGCACGGCCATGATGGCCATGCCGTGCCGGCCCAAATCGCCGCTCACCAGAACGGCATCGCCGGGCCGCACGTTTTGCGGCGCGATTTTCTGGTCGTGCTCGACGACCCCAATGCCGGCCGTGTTGATGAACACACCGTCACCCTTCCCCTTGTCCACGACCTTCGTGTCGCCAGTGATGATTTGCACGCCGCAGCGTTGCGCGGCCTGCTGCATGGAGCAGACAACTTTCCAAAGCGTTTCCATCGGCAGACCTTCCTCGATGATGAACGCGGCACTGAGATAAACCGGTCGCGCGCCGCTCATGGCGAGGTCATTCACCGTGCCGTGGACAGCCATCGAGCCGACATCGCCGCCCGGAAAGAACAAGGGACGCACGACATAGGAATCGGTCGTGAACGCGAGCTTGTTGCCGGCCAACTCCACCACCGTCGAGTCGTGCTGGGTTTCGAGCAGCGGATTGCGGAAAGCCGCCAGGAACATCTTGCCGATGAGCTGGTGCATCAGCCGGCCCCCGCCCCCATGCGCCAGCAACACGTGCGGATATTGCGAGATCGGAATCGGACAGGCCGGGGTAAAGTCCATAATCAGAAAAAAAAACATTCAACATTCAACATCGAACATTCAATTCGGATGACGCGTCGAATCGGCTTGTTCGAGGTTGAGCGTTGAACGTTGAATGTTGAATGTTTATTCACGGGCGATTTAATTGCGCCTCCGGTAGCGGTAATACGCCGCGCAGGCGCCTTCGCTGGACACCATGGTTGCGCCCAGCGGATGTTCCGGCGTGCATTTCGTGCCGAACGCGGAACATTCCTGCGGCTTCTTCACTCCCTGCAACACCAGGCCGCTGATGCATTCCGCCGGTTCCGCGACGTGATGTTCCGCCACGCCGAATTTTTTCTCCGCGTCGAAGGCCGCATAAGCTTCGTTCAAGCCCAGGCCGCTTTGCGGGATTTCGCCGACGCCGCGCCATTTGCGCGGGATGACGCGGAACACCTCGCGAATCAGTTTCTGCGCGGGCAGGTTGCCTTCGCGGCGCACCGAGCGCGCGTATTGATTTTCGACCTCCGCCCGGCCGGATTCCAGTTGCTGCACGACCATCAACACGCCCTGCAAAATATCGAGCGGTTCGAAGCCGGTCACGACAATCGGCACATGATATTTCGCCGCCACCGGAAAATACTCCTCGAACCCCATTACGGTGCAGACGTGCCCGGCGGCAAGAAATCCCTGCACCTTGCAATTCGGCGACGAGAGCAGCGCTTCCATCGCGGGCGGCACCAGCACGTGCGAAGTGAGCATGGAAAAATTCTTCAGCCCCTTTTGTGCGGCCTGATAGACCGCCATCGCCGTCGCGGGCGCGGTGGTTTCAAAACCGACCCCAAAGAAAACCACCTCCTTGCCCCGGTTTTGCTCCGCAATTCTTACGGCATCCAGCGGTGAATAAACGATGCGCACGTCGCCGCCTTTGGCTTTGACCGAAAGCAAATCGGTCGTACTGCCGGGCACACGAAGCATGTCGCCGAACGAGGTGAAGATGACGTTGGGCTGCGCGGCAATGTCGAGCGCCTTTTCGATGATTTCCAGCGGCGTCACGCAGACCGGGCAGCCGGGGCCGTGGATGAGCGTGATCTGTTTGGGCAACAGTTCATCAATGCCGAATTTGACGATGGCGTGCGTCTGGCCGCCGCAGACCTCCATGATGTTCCACGGACGCGTTGTGACGCGATGCACCTCGCGCGCAATTTTTTGCGCGAGTTCACCGTCGCGATATTCGTCGAGAAACTTCACGGGCTGTTCTCCTTCAATTCGCCCA
>DATEGR010000290.1:0-10246 GCA_035279985.1 Verrucomicrobiia bacterium | reverse complement strand
GGTGGATTTGAGGTTGACGCGGTCGACCTCCTCTCCCCGGCCCTCTCCTTCGGTGGCGGAGGAGAGGGGGAAGAAGGCGCAGTCGAAATGACACGCCGGATTTCCACCGTTGCCATTTCAACTGCTTTGTCTGGCGATAGTT
This sequence comes from Verrucomicrobiia bacterium, assembly GCA_035279985.1. Lineage (GTDB taxonomy): Bacteria > Verrucomicrobiota > Verrucomicrobiia > Limisphaerales > UBA11358 > UBA11358. The sequence goes on along the minus strand of DATEGR010000290.1, from coordinate 10,104 downwards.
CGCCGCGAATACGATGAATCTGATTTTCCGGGACTTTCAGCGGCGCGAACAGCAGCTCGTTGGCCAGTTTGAAGTTGCTTTCCGGATCGGATGGCGGAACGCAACGTTCGTCTGCCCAGAAAAAATGGACGTTGCCGGGGAGGGACGGCGCACCGCCGTCACCCATCTTTCGCGCTTTGGCTGATTCGACAACGGAAACGAAAAATTTTTGTGTGATGCGCCCGCCGGACAGCGCGACGCAATACGATTTGCCTGCGCGCCGGGCCTTTTCAATCTCATCCAGCCACGCGTCGGCAACGTGCGAAGCCAGCTCGTCGGCCGAAGCAAAGGTGTTCAGTTCAAATTTTTTCATTCAATTCATCATGCTGGGAGGGACGGCGTGTCGCCGTCCCCAACTTCATTTATCTACCATGGCAAAACATTCATTCGTCCTTGAAATTGCCATTCGTCAGCGTGTTTCGCCAGGCCGGCGCGTACTGGATTTTCGCGGACATAAGTCCATTTCTGGTCATAATTTTCACCGCGACGCAGGCGGGTGTCCCAGAAATCCCGCTGCCATTGGCCAACTTCAGGCAGATGGAGACAGCTGAACTCACGTTTCCAAAACGAAACCCATCGTTGCAACGCTACGGTCAAGTCTCGTGGCGCGCAAAACAAGTGGCCGTGGTCCGGCATCAACAGGTAATCGCCGACGAGCCAGGTATCAGTTGACTGCCAGATTCTACAGAGCGCCGCATGAACCGTGGGTTGCGCCAACCATGTTTGACGGTCCTTGGTACAAACGGTGAGAAAAACAATTGTTGGTTGCTGAAGGGAAATCAGAACTCTGTGAGGTGGATGTTTTCGTCCGGGCTCGGAAAAAGGGGCGAAATCGGATGTCATTTCAATTTGGGCGGGGCGCCGTGCCGGCGTCCCAAATTAGCTTATTGTTTAGTCAGGGACGGCGACACGCCGTCCTTCCCAATGACAACTTCCGTTTTGACTGAGTTGGCAATGAAGCACTGTTCGTGCGCCAGATGATGCAACCGTTCTTCATCTGCGGGTGTTGGCAACTTCCCGCCGCCATAAACTATTTTGGGGTTGAGCGTGACCAAACTGACCCACGGCACACTTTTTTCGTTTTTGGCCACCAAACCGACCGCCTCATCTGCATAGCTGTCAATCTGAAATCCGGCTTTGGAAGCCAAATGGAGAAACGTAAGCATGTGACAGCTCGAAAGCGCCGCCACGAAGGCCTCTTCGGGATCAACGCCGGCCGGATTCGACCAGGGTGCGGGCACCACGGCGGGCGCAGCCGATGCGGGAACGGTGGCGCCGCCGTCAAATGTCCAGGTATGTTCCCGCGAATACCTGCCCTTCAAAAAATCCGGACTGGTCCGCTGCCATTTGATCGTTGCCTTGTGTTCAGACATAAAATTCCGGGCAAATCCTTGCCCATGGCAAGCCGCGAATCAGAATCATTTTACCGGAACCGGCTCATGCCAGACATGGCCGCTTTGGGCCAGCAAATCGTCCGAGGCCACCGGCCCCCACGTGCCGGCGGAATAAAATTCCCGGTTTGTCAGCGGTTTGCCATCCCAGCCTTTGCGGATGGAATCCACGATTTGCCACGCGGTTTCCACCTCGTCACGGCGGATGAAAAGCGTCGCGTCACCGGCGATGGCCTCCAACAGCAGCCGTTCGTAGGCTTCCGGCGTGTAAGCGCCGAACTCGGCGTCGTAGCTGAAGTGCATCCGCACCGGTCGCACGCCCAGGCTCATCCCGGGCACCTTGCCGTTGAACCGCAGATAAATGCCTTCGTTCGGCTGGAGGCGCAACGCAATGGCGTTGGTATCGAGGTTTTGTCCGCATTGCGCGGCGAACAACACGTGCGGCGTGGGCCGAAATTGAATGCGTACCTCGCTGGCGCTCATCGGCAGGTATTTGCCGGTGCGCAGGTAAAAGGGCACGCCGGACCAGCGCCAGTTGTCAATCAGCAGCTTCAACGCCACGTAGGTTTCCACGTTGGAATCCGGCTTCACCTTCGCTTCCTGCCGGTAGCCGGGCACGGGTTTCCCGTTGATCGTGCCGGCGAAGTATTGTCCGCGCACAACCTGCCGCGCCACGTCCTCGGGCGTCAGGGCCCGGATGGATTTGAGCAGCTTCACCTTTTCGTCGCGAACGGATTCGGCTTCGAGCGAAACGGGTGGTTCCATCGCAATCAAGGACAGCACCTGGAGCATGTGGTTCTGCACCATGTCGCGCAGCGCGCCGGCTTCCTCGTAATAGCCGCCGCGGTCGCCCACGCCGATTTTTTCGCTGACGGTGATCTGGACGTGGTCCACGGAATTCCGGTTCCAGAGCTTCTCGAAAATGGAATTGGAAAAGCGGAACATCAAAATGTTCTGCACGGTTTCCTTGCCGAGGTAATGGTCAATCCGGCAGACCTGTTGCTCATGGGCGTAACGCGTCAGTTCGCGGTTCAGCGTTTGCGCGGAAGCCAGATCGTGGCCGAAAGGTTTCTCCACGACGATGCGCTGCCGGCCGGCGCCTTCCTTGTGCAGCAGCCCGGCACGATGGATTTGCTCGATGACCTCGCCGAACTGGCTCGGCTGGGTGGCGAGATAAAACAGCAGGTTTTCCCGGAGCGGGCCGCTGCCGAACGAGGTCAGCATTTCTTCCAGCTTTTTGTAGGCCGCCGCTTCGGTGAGGTCGCCCCGGCAGTAAAACAGGTTTTTGGCGAAAGCCTTCCACACCGCATCGTCCACGGGCTGGGTGCGTGAGAACTGGCTGAGCTCCTCGCGCAATTCGTTCCGCCAGGATTCATCCGTCTTGTCGCGCCGGGCGAAACCGATGACGCGGAACGAGGCTGGCATCTGCTTGTCCTTGCACAGATGATAAAATGCCGGGATGAGCTTGCGCGCGGTGAGGTCGCCGCTCGCGCCAAAGATGATGATGGAACACGGTTCGAGGGATTTGCGCTCGGCACTGATATTGCCCGTGGCCGGTTCTTCCAGTGAAATCGAAGTATTCACGGCGACAACAATGGCGCAGGAAACGGACAAATTCAACGCTTCTTGTGGAAAGCATCTCAAAAATTGTCCGGTATTCAGAAATTGCTCGCCCGGCCCGGCGCTTTTTTACATGATGCTGCGGCGGCTCCAGGGTGGTTGGGGCGCGAAGATGAAAGCAAAAATTGTCATTACTCCAAAGAAAGCCGTGGTGGATCCGCAGGGCAAGACCGTCCGGAACGCGCTCGAACAGATGGGGCACCAGGGCATCAAGGCCGTTCACGTCGGCAAGTACCTCGAAATTGAACTGGAGAGCGCCGACAAGGAATCGGCCCGCCGACAACTCGACGAGGCGTGCCACCGCTTTTTAAGCAATCCCGTGATTGAAGATTACAAACTCGAAATTGAATGAATTTCGCCGTCCTGCAATTTCCTGCTTCCAACTGCGACCAGGACGCCATTCACGCCTTGCGTGACGTGCTGGGCCAATCGGCGCGTTACCTCTGGCACAAGGAAACCTCGCTCGGCGACGCCGACGCCGTCATCGTGCCCGGCGGCTTCAGCTACGGCGATTATTTGCGCTGTGGTGCGATTGCGCGGTTCAGCCCGGTGATGCAGGCGGTGAAACAATTCGCCGACCACGGCGGGTTGGTGCTCGGCATTTGCAACGGTTTTCAGGTTTTGACCGAAGCCGGCCTGCTGCCCGGCGCACTCATCCGCAATCGTGACCTGCAATTCCACTGCGAGCACATCTTTCTCCAAACCACCACGTCCGATTCGCCGTTTACGAACAAAATTCCGGCGGGCAAGTTGCTGAAGATTCCCATCGCCCACGGCGAAGGCTGTTATTTCGCCGACGAAGAAACGCTGGCGCAGCTCAAGGCGAACAACCAGATTTTGTGGCAATACTGCGACGCGAACGGCAACCTGACCGACACGGCGAATCCGAACGGTTCGCTCTTGAACATTGCCGGCATCTGCAACGAACGCCGCAACGTGGCCGGTCTGATGCCGCATCCGGAACGCGCCTGCGAACCACTGCTCGGCAGCGACGACGGCAAATGGCTTCTGGAGAGCATCATCGCCGTGCTGGGAAATGAGACCGTTGCCAAAGCCGCCTGAAGGATTTCCCCATGACCGAACCCGCCATCACCCCCGAACTGGTTGCTCAACACAACCTCACGCCGGATGAGTATCAGAAAATCCTTGATCTGTTGGGCCGCGAACCGAGCTACACCGAGCTGGGCATCTTCTCGGTGATGTGGAGCGAGCATTGCAGCTACAAAAACACGCGCCCGCTCCTCAAAACCTTTCCGACCCGATCGAAGAAAATCCTCGTCGGCGCGGGCGAGGAAAACGCCGGCATCGTTGACATCGGTGATGGCCTGGCCATCGCGTTCAAGATCGAGTCGCACAACCATCCGAGCGCGGTCGAGCCGTTTCAGGGCGCGGCCACCGGCGTCGGCGGCATCGTGCGCGACATCTTCACCATGGGCGCCCGGCCGATCTGTTCGGTCAACTCGTTGCGCTTCGGGCCCATCACGGACAATCGCCCGCCTCACCCGCAGCAGTCAGTTTTGCCGCATCAGCCCTCACCCGGCCTTCGGCCACCCTCTCCCGCGCCGGCGGGCGAGGGAGAAACTATCGGCCGCAATGGGCAAGCCCATACGATTTCACCAACAACGTCCGTAACCGGTCTCCCTCTCCCCGGGGGAGAGGGCCGGGGTGAGGGCGAGTCAAACTTCGCCGCTGGCGCCGACTCTGAAATCGCAAATCGCAAATCGCAAATCGCAAATAACAAACGTTTGTTTGCGGGCGTGGTCGCCGGCATTGCGCATTATGGCAATTGCTTCGGCATCCCGACCATCGCCGGTGAGGTTTACTTCGACAAATCCTACGAAGGCAACCCGCTGGTCAATGCGTTCTGCCTCGGTGTGTTGCGGCACGAGCAAATTGCGCGCGGCGCGGCCAAGGGCATCGGCAATCCGGTTTTCTACGTCGGGCCGCCCACGGGCCGCGATGGCCTGGCGGGCGCGTCGTTCGCATCGCAGGATTTGACCGAGGAATCCGCCGAGCAACAACGCGGCGCGGTGCAGGTCGGCGATCCGTTCATGGAAAAGCTCGTGTGCGAGGCGTGCCTCGAATTGCTGGCCACGGGCGCGGTCGCGGGCATTCAGGACATGGGCGCGGCGGGTTTGACCTGCTCCACCTGCGAAACCGCCGCCCGTGCGGGCACGGGCATCGAGATTGAATTGGACAAGGTTCCGCAACGCGCGCCGAACATGACGAGCTACGACCTCATGCTGTCCGAATCGCAGGAGCGGATGCTCATCATTGTCCACAAGGGCCGGGAAGCGGACGTGAAGCGCATTTTTGACAAGTGGGATTTGCCGTGGTCGGAAATCGGCTGTGTCACCGACACCGGCCGCATGGTTGTGAAACATCACGGCCAGGTGGTGGCGGACATCCCGGCCCGGAAAATCGCCGACGAATCGCCGGTTTACCAGCGCGACGCGAAGGAACCGGAATACCTCAAGGAAACCCGCGCGTTTCGATTGAGTCAAATTCCCGGGACGCCAGACCCCGGACGTGATCTCCGGACCCTGCTCAACTGGCCGACGATTGCATCAAAAAACTGGGTTTACCGGCAATACGACCACATGGTACGCGACGGTTCGGCGGTCTGCCCCGGCAGCGACGCGGCGGTATTGCGGATTAAATCTGACTCTTTACCCGAACTTGGCAGGGCTGAGCTGCCGCTCGGCCGGGACGCGCAGTTCACCCCGAATGCTTTCGGGGCAGGGCGCGTCCCCACCGTCTCCGAAAAGCTCATTGCGCTGACGGTGGACGGCAATGGCGCTTACGTTTATCTCGATCCGTACGAAGGCGGGAAAATTGTCGTGACCGAGGCGGCTCGGAATCTGGCCTGTACCGGTGCAACCCCGTTGGGGGTAACGGACAACTTGAATTATGGCAACCCGATGAAGCCGGAGTTGTTCTGGCAGCTCAAGGAATCCGTGCGCGGGCTGGCAGATGCCTGCCGGGCGTTCAACACGCCGGTCACCGGTGGCAATTGCTCGCTTTACAACCAAAGTCCGGCCGGGCCGATTGACCCCACGCCCACGGTCGCCATGGTCGGCCTCGTCGAGAAACCGGAGCATATCACGACGCAGTGGTTCAAGGACGAAGGCGATGCCATCATTCTCCTCGGCGAACCCGTGGATGTTAAAGATCCGTTGCTTGGCCTTGGCGGCTCTGCCTGGTTACAATCAGTGCAGGGAAGGAAAACCGGCACGCCACCGCGTTGCGATCTGGAGACGGCGAAGACATTGCACACCACGCTGCTGGGCCTGATTCAAAGCGGTCTGGTAAAAAGCGCACACGATTGCAGCGAAGGCGGTCTGGCAGTTTGTCTGGCGGAAAGCTGCATCAGCCAGCTCGTCGCGCGCGAAACGCCAAGGTTGATCGGGGCGACGGTGGATCTCTCCACTGTAGCCGCGCCTCGTCAGAGCGCGGACAATCAAGACCAGTCAGCCGCGCTCTCACGAGACGCGGCTACAATAAGATTGGACTCCCTGCTCTTTGGCGAAACCCAAAGCCGCGTGGTCATCACCTGCCCGCCGCTCGACGCAGTGAAAGTGATTGAGCGCGCGAAGTTGATGGGCGTTCCGGCGGTCCAAATCGGCAAAGTCGGCGGCGACAAATTGACCATCAAAACTTCCGGTGGCGAATTCGGCGCCCTGGTAACCGAATTGCACGACGTCTGGTGGAACGCCATTGCACGGGTCATGGCTTGAAATTTTGAGAGTTTCCCTGATTTTCCCGGTGTTTTTGAACAAAAATTCATATTGCTGCTCTCAATTTCGGTGATTTTATCGTTGAACGGATTAACCGCTGGAAATTTACCGCCGGATTCGTAAACTGTTCGGACTTTAGATGCGACAATTTCTCACTATTGCGGCGAATGCCTTTATGGAATTGGTCCGGCAGCCGGTTTTTTTGCTGTTGATGACCGGGTCGGTGCTTTTTGAGCTGTTTCTGGCGGTACCCTATTATTTCGCGTTCGGCGACGAATCGAAGCTGGTCAAAAACAGCGCGCTGGCGGTGATGCTGCTGGCAGGCTTGTTTGGCGCGGTGTTGAGCGCCTCCGCGTCGCTGGCGCGCGAAATCCGCGTGGGCACGGCGCTGGCGGTATTGTCCAAGCCGATCGGACGCGCCCGGTTTCTACTGGCCAAATTCGCCGGACTCGCCGCGGCGCTGACGGTGTTGACGTATGTGAATCTCATCGGCGTCCTGCTGTGCAGCAAGATGGCGTTTGACGCCTATGGCAGCACGGACGTGGCGGCGCTGGGCGTTTTCGGGGCGGGCGTGGCCATCGCCTACGCCCTGGGCGGGTTCAGCAATTTCTTCCTGCGCCGGCCGTTTGTCAGCGACGCGGTTTTCGCATTGGTGGTGATGGCCACCCTTGCGGCGTTCGTGATCTTCCGATTCACCCAGGCACCCAGCGGTGTTTATTCGCAGGGGCAGGTGGACTGGCGGCTGGTGCCGGCAGGAATCCTGATTTTGTTCGCGTTATGGATCCTGGCGGCGCTGGCGCTGGCGTGTTCGACCCGGCTGGACACCATCCCGACGCTGGCGGTCTGTTCGGCGTTCTTTCTGATTGGCCTGATGTCGGATTACCTCTACTCGCAAGCGGGCGGGAAAATCGGCGGTGGCGGGCCGTGGTGGGCTTCAACGCTTTACACGGTCATCCCAAACTGGCAGCTTTTCTGGCTCGCGGATGCCCTGGACATGGGCAAAAGCACATTTCACTGGCATTACGTGGCCAAGGCTTTTGCCTATACCGTCGGCTACGCGGGCGCGGCGCTGGCCATTGGCACGGCACTGTTTGAAGACCGGGAATTGAGTTAAAAAGCTGAATCGGCGTGCGATTCAACAGGAAAACGATCGAATACTTTTGATGGAACGCAATGTTCAAAAAAATGGTCTGGTGGATCTGGCGGCTGCGCTGGTGATTTTCGTCGCCGCGTTCGGGGTGACCACCTACGCGAACTCGCTGGCGGGGCTGGCCGCGTCCCTCTTCCTCGGCTTGGGAGTGCTGGTGGCGTTTGCGAGCTGGTTCCAGATGCGGCTGGAGGAAAACGAACGGCTCGAAAAGCTGGAGGTGGAGGAGCTCGCCCGCCGACGGGGGGAAACCACGCTCTTCCAGACAAAGGAAGGGGAGATTTTTCCCGCGCAACGCGTCCGCGAACAGTTTGAGAAATTTTTTGTGCCGGGCTTCAGCGTGCTGTTGTTGCTGCTCGAGGGCGGGGGTGCCTGGCTGCTCTGGCGCTGGATTTCCCAAACGACCGGCGGCATGGCACCCGATCGCGCGATGCCGGCGCTCGCGCTGTTCGGCATTTTCGCGCTGGTGCTGTTCCTGGTCGGCCGTTTTTCCGTAACCATCGCGCGGCTGGAACAACATCGGTTGCTGCGGCCCGGGGCAAGCTTTTTGCTGGCCGGCGCTTATATTTGTTTTGTGACGGCCCTCGGCATCGCCGGGGTCAAGACGGAGTTTCCCCGGATTGATGCCTATCTGGCGCGCGTCTTGTGCGTCCTGCTGGGGTTGATGGCGGTGGAAAACCTCATGACCCTGCTGCTCGAAATTTACCGTCCGCGTGTGAAAGGCAAGGTCGCCCGCCCGCTTTACGACAGCCGGCTGGTTGGCCTGCTGGCCCAACCGGAAAGTTTGTTCACCACGGCGGCCCAGGCACTGGATTATCAATTCGGCTTCAAGGTCTCGGAGACGTGGTTTTTCCAATTATTAAAACAAAGCCTGCCCGTTCTCCTCCTGGCGCAATTGGCAGCGCTGCTGCTGTCCACCTGCGTGGTGATCATTGACCCGGGCGAACAGGGGGTGTTGGAGCATTTTGGCCGGCGATTGCCGGACCATCGATCAGTCCTGGAACCGGGTGCCCATTTCAAGTGGCCGTGGCCGGTTGACAAAGTCTATCGCTACCGCACCGGCCAGATCCAGACATTCAACATCGGCTTTACCCCCAACGCGCAAAGCCAGGCGGCCCCGGTGATCCTGTGGAGTGTGGCCCACCCCGGCATCAAGGAGGTCAATTTTCTCGTCGGCAACCAGGAACCGACAACGATTACCAATCAAACCGGCAATAACAACAACCTGTTGAAGGTGGCGCCGCTGGGCCTGATTGACATCAGTATTCCGGTGCAATACCAGGTGACCAACGTGCTGGATTGGGCTTATCACATCGCCGACCCGACCAATCTGCTCCAGGATGTGGCCACGCGGACGGTGACCCATTACCTGGCGGGAGCGGATTTGAACGCGGTTTTGTCCCAAGCGCGCGTGGAAGCAGCGCAGGTGTTGCGGCAAAGAATTCAAGCGGATGCATCCCGGCACCGGCTCGGCGTCAAAATTCTCTTTGTCGGAGTGCAGGACCTGCATCCGCCGGTGAAAGTGGCGGCTGACTATGAAAACGTGGTCGCGGCCACCCAGAAGAAAATTGCATTGACCAACGCCGCGGTTGCCGAGGCCATCCAGACCAACGCGCTGGCGGAGGCCCAGGCGTTTGCCGATGTCAATCAGGCTCAGGCGGGACGGCAACAGACCGAGCTGGCGGCATTCGCGCGCGCGGACCTGTTCACCAACCAGATCGCCGCGTACGAGGCCGCGCCGTCGGTTTACCGGCAGCGCGCGTATTTCCAGATGTTCCCTGAGGCCACCGCCAACTCCCGCAAATACATCCTGCTCGTGACCAACACCCACGACGTGCTCATTTTTGACCTGGAGGACAAAATCCGCGAAGACCTTTTGAATTTGAACGTGCCATCCACCAATTCACCATGAAACGGAACCTCGTCACCCTCATCACCGCCGCAGTACTGATTATTATTTTTGTGCTGCTGTTGTTCACTTTTCAAGTCCGCCAGTCTGAAAAGGCGGTCGTGACAACCTTCGGCCGGATTTCCGGCGCCCCGCGCGAGCCCGGACTGCACCTGCGCTGGCCATGGCCGATTCAGCAGATCTATAAATTCGACGAGCGCACTCAAAATTTCCAGGACACGTTCAATGAAACCCTCACCGCGGATCAAATCAATCTCATTA